>CALXAQ010000118.1 GCA_944386335.1 uncultured Clostridia bacterium
TTTTGTAAGAGTCAATATTTTTATTTGAAAAATTTTGCTATAAAATAGAGAAATTTAACATACAAAAAAAGATATGGTTCGCCATATCTTTTAACTAATATTTATTCTATATTTTATCTTGTTCCTATATTTACTCCTACCATGCCTCCTAGCATTCCAGCAATCACAGATGCTCCTATCATAATACCAGTATATATATTAAATGAAAATCCAGAACCAGTAATAGCAGATAATAAATAAATGGTTAATATATAAATAAGGCCCACTAAACTTCCATATAAAAACCCTTTTCTTTTTACATGTATGGTACTAATAGAACTTCCTATTAATATGCTAATGGCTGTAATAACAATAATAACTGGTTCTATGGTATTTTCCTGTATACTAGTATACGTAAGAAGTAGTGCAAAAATAAACAATGCTATTAGAGTAATAATAATTGCTGCAACACTACCTTTTATAACACGAATCATATTTTGTATCCACTCACTTTTTTCTATATTTTCCATACTTTTTTCTCCTTTTCCTCTTTTATTTCTATTATTGTATGTATAGCATATAGAAAAAAGAACAAATTTTAAGATATATTCACTTTATACTTCTGTATTCATTATTGAATTTGTAACGGTATTACTTATTGTATTGTTTTCTTCTGTATTTGTTTGCGTATTATTACTCATTGTGTTATTTTCTTCTTCATTTAAAACTTGTAAATTATGTGCATGAATATATTCTATTACGTCCATTGTATTCCCATTATATATCATGCTATAAGTATCTCTATTATTTTCGGTTACAGAATATATTGTTGTTAGTGCTGGCATAATTAACTCTTTTCCTAAATAGTTTACAAGACCAAAATAGGTTTCTGTATGATTATCTCCAACAGTATATGTTCTAGATACTACAATTGCTTTAATTTCTGGAATTAGCAACAAATTATTTAATGTTTGTACACTACTACTATTCGCAATACATCCAAAGCCTGCATATTCTATTGGGAGAATCATATTTCCTCTTACGTCATATAATCCCCACTTTCCATCTCTTTGTACTGGAATGGCATTATCATATAGGATATACTGATTTTTTATATCATTACTTGGAAAATCAGTAGCATCTATTCCAATTTGACTATATTCTGGATAAATTAAAATTTTTCCATTTCTTTCTATAACACCATATCTTTCATTAACTTCTGCTAAATATAGATTTAAGTTTTTGTCGATTTGTTTTAAACTATCATATTGTGGATTTACTTTTGTATCTCCATCTGCAGTTAAAATACCTACTTTTCCTTCAGCTGTTGTTACAATAAATTCTTGGTTTCCTTCTACAAACTCTATAGCAGAATACTTTGTTCCTACAATTTCTTGTCCTTCTGTAGAATAAATTCCATATCTTATATTGCTAGAAGATGAATCTTCTAATACGTTTTGTACTACTACTAAGCCATAGCGTAATGCCTTTTGATTTTGGAAGTCTATTAAAGCTACTGGCTGAGTCATATTCGTTGTATAATACTCCACTAAATATGGTAATGTGTAAATTGTCATTCTATTTTTCTCTTTATCAAACGACATAGTTACATTACATCCCAAACTAATTCCTTCCATAGTAGTATATAATTTATTGTTCATGGTTTTTACTGGAAGACTTAAATCAAAATACTCATAATCTACTGTTTCTGGTTCATTTTTATAAATTTTAGTAGAATTATTTTCAAAAGTGCATACTTCATTATCATTTTCTACATAACATTGATTACTTTTTTCTGTATACTGCTTGTAACCTCCATTATATACCCTATATCCTAATAAAGGTGCTATGTCTCTAATAGACACATATACCTCTTCTCCTTCAAAGACGAATAAGTCACTTGCTATCTGACTACTAGAAATATTTTGTCCATCTATTGTAAATTTAAAAGCCTGTTCTTTTAAGTAAAAAATAACGATACCAAGAGCAATACTAATTAGTAACAAAATAATAATCATTATAATAATCCATCTCATCATTTTTTTATTTTTTTGCTCTTTTTCCGAAAAATTTGTTCCTATAATTTCCATAGCATCCTCCTCATTTTTTCTTATCTTTTGCTATTTGCTAAATTATTCTCCATAATATTTTTGGTAGAATTCCTTCACAAAATTACCTAAATTATCATTCTCTATTTCTATTCTAACTCTTTCCATTAATTTCGTCAAGAATCTTAAATTGTGAAGAGATAATAATCTAATACCTAAAATTTCATTTGCCTTTATTAAATGTCTAATGTAACCTCTTGTATAATTTTTACAAGTATAACAGTCACATTCTGGATCTAAAGGTGACCAATCTCTTTCATAAGTAGCATTCCTTACTACCACTTTTCCGTTGCTTGTCATGGCTGTACCATTTCTTGCAATTCTAGTTGGCAATACGCAATCACACATATCAATTCCTGCAAGTGTTGCTTCTAATAGATAATCTGGAGTTCCTACTCCCATTAAATATCTCGGTTTATTCTCCGGCATAAGCGGTGTAGTATATCTCAAAATATCTAAAAACTCTTCCTTTGGTTCTCCTACACTAATACCACCAATAGCATACCCAGGTAAATCTAAAGCTATTAAT
>CALXAQ010000119.1 GCA_944386335.1 uncultured Clostridia bacterium
GTAGATGGACTAAAACAAAAATATGGTTACGAAAAGGTAACAAGAGCGACGAATATGAAGAATAAATTTAAGTTTAAAGAAGAATAAAAAACTCTTGCACGAAAAAGAAAGAATGATATAATAAAGAAAAAATAGAAAAAGGAAATAAAACAATGGCAATAGTAATGGATGGAAAAGCACTAGCACAGAAAATAAGGTTAGAAGAAAAAGAAAAGATAGAAAAATTAAATAAAGAAGGAATTTATCCTAAATTAGCAGTAATTATGGTAGGAGAAGACAAGGCATCTAAAGTGTATGTGAAAAATAAAAGTAAAGCTTGCACAGAAGTAGGAATTTCTTATGAAGAATTTTTACTACCAGAAAATACTACTATGGAAGAACTATTGCAAACCATAGAAATGCTAAATAAAAGAGAAGATATCCATGGAATTTTATTGCAAAGTCCTATTCCTAAGCACTTAGACATTCTTACCGCTTTTGAAAGCATTGATTTTAGGAAAGATGTAGATGGATTTCATCCTATCAACATAGGAAGGTTAACTTTAAATAGACAAACCTTCATTTCTTGCACACCACATGGTATTATGAGGCTTTTAGAAGAATATCATGTAGAAGTTGCGGGAGCAAATGTAGTAATTGTAGGAAGAAGTAATATAGTAGGTAAGCCATTGGCACAATGTATGCTAAATAAAGATGCTACTGTTACCATTTGCCATTCTAAAACAAAAGATTTAAAGGAACTAACGAAAAAAGCAGATATTATAGTAATGGCCATTGGAAAGGCAAATTTTTTAACGAAAGATTATATAAAAAAAGATGCCGTAGTAATAGATGTAGGGATAAATAGGTTAGATACAGGAAAGTTAACGGGGGACGTAAACTTTGAAGAAGTATCACAAAAAGCTAGTTATATAACACCTGTTCCAGGTGGAGTAGGTCCTATGACAATTGCAATGCTGATTCATAATGTGGTAGTAGCTAGTAAATACTTAAATGGAATAGAATAAATAGAAAGAGGGGGGCTTTATAAAATTTAGGTCTCTTTTTTTGTAACTATGACTCTTTCGTTATGGAAAAAGGGAAGAAAGAGGTTATATGGAAGAATTAAAATATTGGGTTTGGCTTGCAAGTATTTTAAGTGTAGGAACTAGAAAAAAACTAAAATTATTAGAGCATTTTAAAAATCCAAGCAGATTATGGAAGGCAAAAAAAGAAGAGTTGATGCAAGTAGAAGGAATAGGAGAAAATTCTGCAAATAGTATAGTGCAAAATAAAAACAAAAAAGAAATAATCAAGGAATTAGAAAAAATACAAAAAGAAAACATAGAAATCATTACAATAAAAGATAAAGAATATCCTCTCAAATTACATCAGGTATATGATAAACCAATTGTTTTGTTTGTAAAAGGAAATAAGAAAGTATTAAAAGAATTCTCACTGGCTATGGTAGGTTGTAGAAAAAATACAATTTATGGGGAAATAGTAGCAAAGAGTTTAGCCAAAAGAATGGCACAAAATGCAATTATTACCGTAAGTGGTTTAGCAGTGGGAATTGATAGCTTTTGCCATCTAGGTACTTTAGAGGGAAAAGGAAAAACAATTGGAGTAATAGGAAGTGGATTTGATTATTTTTATCCAAAAGAAAATAAAAAGTTAGCCGAAAGAATGCTAGCAGAAGGAGGATGCTTGGTATCAGAATATTTGCCAAGCGAAAGACCAGATAAATTACATTTTGTAGCTAGAAATCGTATCATTAGTGGACTGGCAGATGGGGTAATAGTGGTAGAAGCACAGGAAAAAAGCGGTACTATGCTTACCGTGGATTTTGCACTAGAACAAGGTAAAACAGTATTTGCAGTTCCTGGCAACATCAATAGTGCATGTAGTAAAGGAACCAATGAATTAATTAAACAAGGAGCGAAAATATTAACGAGTTGGCAAGATATTGTAGAAGAATATCCATTAAAATTCTTGCATGAGAAAAAGGCTTTTGATATAATAGAAAAAGAAATGTAAGCAAATAAATAAATAAAAAAACGTAGAAATGGTTTGACAAAATACAAAAGTTATTCCATAATAGTAAGTGAAAAAATACAAGAGAAAAAAACGAAAAATTACAAAGGAGGAAAAAAGTAGAATGTATGTATTTAATAAAATAACAGTCAATCCACAATTACCTAAAAGAATTGATAGATTGAGTGAAATTGCAAACAATTTATGGTGGTCTTGGAATACAGAATTTTTAAGATTATTTAAAAAGATAGATAAAGATTTATGGGAAACTGTAGAAAAGAATCCTGTAAAATTTTTGAAATTAGTAGAGCAAGAAAGAATAGAAGAAGCAGCAAAAGATAATGAGTTTTTACGTGATTACGACAAAATGGTGGACAATTTTGATGGATACCAAAATGCAAAAAACACATGGTTTTCAAGAAATTATCCAGATAATAGAGAGGATTTAATTGCTTATTTTTCAGCAGAATATGGATTAGATCAAATTTTACCAATTTATTCAGGAGGACTAGGTATTTTATCAGGAGATCACTTAAAATCAGCAAGTGATTTAGGACTTCCTCTAGTTGCTGTAGGATTGTTATATAAAAATGGTTATTTCCATCAAAAAATAGATGGATATGGTAACCAAGAAACAGAATATAAAAGCATTGATGTAGGAATGCTTCCTATTCAAAAGGTAAAAGATGCAGCAGGACAAGACTTAATGCTATTTGTAAAATTCCCAAAAAGAAGATTGTATTTAAAAGTATGGAAAATTAATGTAGGTAGAGTAGAATTATACCTACTAGATTCCGATATAGAAGAAAATACAGAAGAATATAGAAATATTACTACTACGTTATATGGTGGAGACCAAGAAATGCGTATTAGTCAAGAAATTGTACTAGGTATGGCAGGTGTACATTTATTAAAAGCTTTAGGATTAAAACCAACAGTATATCATATGAATGAAGGACATTCTTCTTTCTTACTTTTGGAACTAATGAAAGATGTTATTAAAGAGAAGAAAGTATCTTTTGATATAGCAAGAGATATTGTATCTTCTAAAACAGTTTTTACAACACATACCCCAGTACCAGCAGGAAATGATATTTTTCCAGTAGAATTGGTAGAAAAATATTTTAAAGATTATTGGAATAGATTAGGAATTACAAAAGAGGAATTTATGCATTTAGGAATGCCACCAGAAAGACAGGAAAATCAAGGATTTAATATGGGAATTTTGGCATTAAAAATTGCAGGTAAAAAGAATGGAGTTAGTAAATTACATGGAGCAGTTTCTAGAGAATTGTTTGATGATGTATGGCCTAATATTGCAGCGGATGAGTCTCCTATTACTTATATAACAAATGGTATTCATACTTGCTCATGGCTTGCTCCAGACCTAAAAAAACTATATAATGAATATTTAGCACCTTATTGGCAAGATAGCATTTATAAAGATGAAACGTGGAATAAAATACAAGAGATCCCAGATGAAGAATTATGGAAAAACCATATTATTAGAAAACAAAAATTAATAGAAATAATCAAAGAAAATGTAACGAACCGACTAAGAAGATGCAACTATTCTTATCATGATATTAACGATATCCTATCTAAATTAGACCCAAATGCTTTAACCATTGGATTTGCTAGAAGGTTTGCTACTTACAAAAGAGGGACCTTACTTTTTAGAGATTTAGAAAGAATTACACAAATTGTAAATCAAGAAGGAAGACCAGTACAAATTGTAATTGCAGGAAAAGCACATCCAGCAGATAAAGAAGGACAAGATTTAATACGATATATTCATGAAATATCCATGAAACCACAATTTAAAGGAAAAGTATTTTTGCTAGAAAATTATAATATTGCTATGTCACGTTATTTAATTAGTGGTGTAGATGTATGGCTAAATACTCCAAGAAGACCAATGGAAGCATCTGGAACAAGTGGACAAAAAGCTTCTGTAAATGGTGTATTAAACTTTAGTATTTTAGATGGTTGGTGGGCAGAAGGCTATAATCAAGAAAATGGTTGGGCTATTGGAACAAATAAGGATTACAATAATTATGACATACAAGATAATGACGATAGCCAAAGTATTTATCAAATATTAGAAAATAAAATTATACCTACTTATTATGATAGAGATGAAAAAGGTATTTCACATGAATGGATGAGATTAATGAAAAATTCTATTATTTCTACAGGAGGAAAATATAGTACTGCAAGAATGTTAGTAGACTACATTACCAAACTATACATGCCACTTGCTAATCTATATCATGATTACTATACTAATTTAGATGAAGTAACAGCTTATGAAAGTTGGAAACAAGAAATGTATCAAAATTGGAATGATATTGTCATTACAGAAGAAAATAATGTAGATAATATTACGATAGATGCAGGTAATAAAATTACAGTAACTTGCAGAGTAAAATTGCCAAACATTTCGCCAGAACATGTAGAAACACAAGTATATTATGGTAAAATTCGTGAAAATGGAATGGTAGAAAAAATTGCTGTCATTCCAATGAAAATGATAGAAGAAAATGTGGAAGAAAAAGAATATCGTTATGAAGCAAAAATAGAATTAACAACAGGAGGAGATTATGGCTATACATTTAGAGTAATTCCAAAGCATGAAATGTTACTAGATGCAGAAAATCTAGATCTAGTAAAATGGATTATAAAATAATAGAATATATCTTGTTGGTGGAAAGAAATAAAAAAGTCACGTGTTTTATGTGGCTTTTTTCTATGTGATAGAAAATTTCATACAAAAATTTTTACTAAAAAATATTGACTCTTCCAAAAGCTATTGGTAAAAT
>CALXAQ010000120.1 GCA_944386335.1 uncultured Clostridia bacterium
AATGCTTTTTATTATTATAGATAATTCTTTGTTCATAATTCTTCCTACCTATATTTTTAAAAATTATTTACACAGCTAAAGAATATCATAAATTTACATTTTTTTCAATGAATTTCGTTTAAAACTCTTGAATCTTCCTAAAAGTTATGTTAAATTAAGAATAATGAATTGATTGATATTTGTATCAGTCGTTAAAAGTGTGAAAAGAGTTGTAGATATCTACGTTGTTCGCACCAATTTTTTAAACCGTAGGAATGTTGAAATATCAACAATTCTACGGTTTTTGTCATGCAAATTGCCAAAAGATTCTCACAAAAAAATAGAATAGACATAAAATAAAGTAGAAGATATATACAAACTTATTGCTAATAAATAATAAAAGAAAGGATGTAGAAAAATGAGCAATAAAATATACAATATCTTAAAATTTGTAGCACAGATTGTTTTACCAGCAATAGCCACATTATATTTAACACTTGCAGGTATTTGGTGTTTGCCATTTGGAGAGCAAGTAAGTGGAACCATCATGGCAATAGACACATTTTTAGGAGCAGTTCTTATGATTTCTAGCAATAAATATAATAAAGAAAATAAGGAGGAAAAGTAGTATGAGATATGGAGTAGATGTATCTACTTTTAATAAGAGTATAGATTATAATAAATCAAAAGAAAATATATCATTTGCCATTATTAGAGCAGGGTTTGGAGTATCATATTTGCCAGATAAACAGAAAGACATATTGTTTGAACAACATTATCAAGGTTATAAAAATGCAGGACTTCCTGTAGGAGCCTATTATTATCAATATGCAAATGAAATAGGAGAAGGGAAAAAGGAAGCAGAGAACTGCTTAAAATATGTAGCAGGAAAAGCATTTGATTTACCAATTTTTTACGACGTAGAAGATGGATCACTTAATGGATTATCTAAGGAAACGTTGACGTCTATTGTAAAAGAGTTTTGCGAAACAATAAAAGCAGCAGGATATAAACCAGGTGTGTATGCTAATAAAAATTGGTTAGAAAATAAGTTAAATGTAAATGAATTGCAAGATTATACCATATGGTGTGCTGCTTATGGTAAAAATGATGGAAATGTTCCAACAGAGGCATATAGATATAAAGGAAAATATGGAGTATGGCAGTATACTTCTAGAGGTTATGTAGAAGGAATTAATGGTAGAGTAGATAAAAATATTTTATATGAGGATATAAAATATAATGAACCAGAAAATTCAATTAAACCAGAACAAGTATTTACAGGAGATAGTAATATCAAAGAAATACAGCACACATTAAACGAAAGATACAGCTTGAACTTAGAGGAGGATGGGTATTATGGTCCCAAAACAAAAGCAGGACTAGTGAGAGGTTTACAAACAGAACTAAATGAACAATTTAAGAGAGGTATAGCAGTAGATGGAGATTTTGGGCCTGCGACTAAAAATGCTTGTATTAATGTAAGATATAATGCTATAGGAAATATTACGTATATTATACAAGCAATGCTATATGTAAAAGGATATAATACAAATGGCGTAGAAGGAATTTTTGGAAAAGGAACTGTATCTGCAGTAAGAAAGTTCCAAACAGACAACGGATTATCCATTGATGGTGTAGTAGGGAAAAATACTTTTGAAAAATTATTTGAATAAAATAAAAGATGAACAAAAGGGACGTTCCTTTTGTTCATCTTTTGCTCATTGCATAATCTTGTCTGCTTCTTCTTGAGAAAGATATCCATATTCTATCATAGAACGAATTACTTTGCCTTGTCTACTTTTAGCTAGGTCAGGGTTAACAGTAGGAGCATAAACAGAAGGGGCATTAGGAACACCTGCAAGCATGGTAGCTTCGTAAAGAGTTAAATCCTTTGGATCTTTTTGATAATAACCATTAGCAGCTTCTTTTATACCATAGTAGCCTTCACCAAAATAAATAGTATTCATATAAAATTCTAAAATGTCATCTTTAGAATAATTCTTTTCTAAATCAAAAGCCATAAAGATTTCTGCAATTTTCCTAGAAACAACGTCATCTTCTGTAATAAAATATAAGTTCTTGGCTACTTGTTGAGAAATAGTACTTCCACCTTCATTTAATTTGCCAGCTTGAAGATTAGAGATAATAGCTCTACCTATAGAAATAATATCAATAGCACCATGTTCATAATAACGGTGATCTTCTACTGCAATAATAGCATTTTTATAGTAATCTGGCACATCGTTTAAAGAAACGTAATTTTCATCTTCTTTTATTTCCTTAATTTTATCACTTAGACTAATTTCGGAAATAACTGATTGATATAAATGATGGCCATTTAGTAGAATAATGACAGTAATGACAATAAGAGTAAGTAATAAAATAATCAAAAATCTTTTTACCCATTTCATAATAAAATTCCTCCTTGGATAAGTTAATTATACAATAAGAAAGTGAAAAACAACAGCTTTTTTTCTTAATACTTTATGAAACTTTGAATGCAACTTAAGGAACGTCCCCAAATTGCATTCAAAGTTCAGAAAAAGTGTTGCGCATTATAATTTTTAATGGTATACTAAAAAAAGTTTAAAGGAATAAGGGAGGAATTATTAAAAATGCAAGAACTAATGATACAATTAATGGGACAATTTGGGTATATAGGAGTATTTCTTTTAATAGCAATAGAGAATATATTTCCACCAATACCTTCAGAGGTAGTATTACTATTTGGTGGGTTTATGACAACGTATACGGAACTAAATATAATAGGAATGATAGTAGCAGCGACTTTAGGTTCTTTAGCAGGAGCTATAGTGCTATATTATATAGGAAGGATATTGAATAAGGAAAGATTAAAGAAAATTGTATCTGGTAAAATAGGGAAAGTACTACGAATTAAGAATGAAGATATTGACAAAGCAGATCATTGGTTTGATACAAAAGGAAATAAAACAGTATTCTTCTGTAGATTTATACCAATCGTGAGAAGTCTAATTTCTATTCCAGCTGGAATGAGTCAAATGCCAATGGGCAAGTTTTTAATTTATACAACAGTTGGTTCTACTATATGGAATACTGTTTTAATAGTAGCAGGTAATTTGGTAGGTGAAAAATGGGAGGATATTCTTCAAATATTCTCAGATTATTCTCATATTACTTTAGTAGTATTAATTATTATTTTTATTATAGGAGTTGTATTATTCTATAGAAGTAAAAGTAAAAAAACAAAAGCAAAAAACAATGATGTACAAGAATAGAAAAGAGAATAAAAAACAATAACAAAAGAGAAAGGAAGGAATAAAATGGAAGATAAGAAAAAAATACAGATTTCTAGAATGGCTCTTGTAATAGGAGTTATTATTATAGTTTTTGTAATAGTGGGGATTATTTTTACAATAGTAGGACAGTCAAATTCAGAAAAAGAACCTATAGTAGGAAATGAACAAACTCAAAATGAGGTTATAGAAAACACTATCCAAAACACAATGGCAGAAGAAATAGCAGATGAACCACTTCCACAAATTGAAATAAATACAATTGCAGAAGTAAATTCTACAATAGATGGTAATGTACCCTGCTATTACAATCCTGTTATTCCAAAAGGGTTTAAAGCAATAGATAATGAACAAGATAATACCATTGATGAAACAGCTAAATGGGGAGAGAGAAATGCGTATTTAAATGGATTGGTGATAGAAGATGAAAAAGGAAATCAATTTGTATGGATACCAGTAGAAAATATGCAACTATTTCATACAACAGATTGGCAAAGAAATGAGCCAACAGAACAAATTAATACTACTTATGTAGAACCAATAGAAGAAGAACAACAAGCTTACGAAACTATGAAGCGAAAAGTACAAAAATATGGTGGTTTCTATGTGGGAAGATTTGAAACTGGAGATGCAGACATAAGCCAACCAAGAACAACTACCAGAAATTCGGACAATATGGTGATACAAAAGTATGCACAAATATATGATTTTGTACCATTTGTTAGTACTACAATAGATAGAAAAGAGGTAACAGGAGCGAAAGAATTAGCTGTAAAATTTGGAAATCAAAATCAATATCAAACTGTTACTACTTCTGTTTTATATGGTGTACAATGGGATGCTATACTTCGTTTTTTAGTAAGTGATGATACTCCAGTAAATGATAGTACTTCTTGGGGAAATTATCCAAGTGCAAATTTATCTTATTCAGATAATTTAGGGAATACCTATCAAAAAGTACAGGGAGAAGCAAGATTATTAACAACAGGATGTAGTGAACAAACGAAAGCAAAAAATATTTATGATATAGCTGGTAATGTATATGAATGGACAATGGAATCAGCAGGAAGTGGTGTAAGAGTAGTGAGAGGAGGAGCTTATTTAATTAATATAGGACAGTTAGCAGCTTCACGTTATGCCTATGCACAAAACACAGCCAATAATTCCATTGGTTTTAGAATTAGCTTTTATATAGACTAACAATAAATTATAATGCAAAAACTCTAATAGGATTTAGTCCTATTAGAGTTTTGGGTAGCAATGATACCCTAAAGAATAATACAAATTAATCCACCACTACCTTCATTTACAATGCGTTCTAATGTCTCTTGCAATTTACTTTGTGCATCTTCTGGCATTCTACACAATTTGTTTTGTAATCCTTCATTAACTAGTTCATGCAAACTTTTTCCAAAAATATTAGATTCCCATATTTTTTGAGGGTCAGATTCAAATTCGGATAACAAATAGTTGACTAATTCTTCCGATTGTTTTTCACTTCCTACGATAGGAGAAACCTCTGTCTCAATATCTGCACGAATCATATGAATGGATGGGGCTTTTGCTTTTAGTTTTACACCAAAACGAGACCCTTGTTTTACCATTTCTGGTTCGTCTAAAATGAGTTCATCCATAGAAGGAGTAACAATACCGTATCCTTTCGCTTTGACTTCTTCTAGAGCATAGGCTACTTTATCATATTGTTTTTTAGTTTCTGCAAGAGAAGTAATCGTAGAGAATAAGTCTCCTTCACTTGTAATTTCTACTCCTGAGATTTCTGTTAATATTTTATAAAATAAATCTTCTTTTAAGTGAATAGAAATATTAACGCTACCTGTACCTAGTAATATTTCTTCTATAGTAGTTTTTTGAATAATTTCTGTTTTTTGAATTTTAGCAATACCACTGTCGATTTGCTTTAATAAACGAACATTTCCAAAAGCTTCTTTTATTTCAGAAAATAATTCTTTTTTTAGCCAATGGTCAGCAGATAAACCATCTACCCAACGAGGAAATGTGATATTCATTCTTTCAATAGGAAATTCATATAAAATTTTGCTAAAAATATGATTAATATCTTCTAAATTTAAAGTAGAACAATCTGTTGGAAGAACAGGAACATTATATTTTTCTTCTAAACGCTTTGCTAAATTCTGTGTATAATCTGAGGTAACATCAGCAGAATTAAGTACAATTACAAAAGGTTTATTTAATGCTTTTAGTTCGTTTACTACTCTATTTTCAGCTTCTATGTAGTCTTCTCTAGGAATGTCTGTAATACTACCATCTGTAGTAATTAAAATACCAATAGTAGAATGCTCCTCAATTACCTTTTTCGTTCCTATTTCAGCAGCTTGTTCAAATGGCATTTCCTCTTCAGACCATGGTGTTTTCACCATTCTAGGCATATCATCTTCTAAGTAACCAATGGCATTGTCTACTAAATAACCAACACAATCTACGAGTCTGGTTTTTAGTTTTACATTTTCGCCTAGAGTAATTTCCACAGCTTCGTTGGGAATAAATTTAGGCTCTGTTGTCATAATGGTTCTACCAGAAGCACTTTGTGGAAGTTCATCTAAGGCACGTTCTCTTTTGTATTCATTATCAATATTAGGAATGACTAATAAATCCATAAATCGCTTAATAAACGTAGATTTTCCTGTTCTAACAGGTCCCACCACCCCAACATAAATATCTCCGTCTGTACGTTTTGCTATATCTTCATAAACTGTTAGATTTTCCTCCATTTTTGTATATACCTCCTTAAAAATGTTTGTACTATAAACTTTTACTTAAGTATATTAGCAAAAAAGGAAGTTATGACAAAATTGTGAAAAAACATTTGAAACTTGCAGCACTTTATGACATATGATATAATGAACAAGTAAAATCA
>CALXAQ010000121.1 GCA_944386335.1 uncultured Clostridia bacterium
TTTTTTTGCTTGCTTTGTGGTAGTACTTCTACTACCGCTTGGTTTCTTCAAAGGTTTGTTTATTGTTTACTTTTCAATGTACTTTTTTGTATTAATTCCTCTTGCTGAGGACAATATTTATTGTAGCATAACTTATATTTACATGTCAACACTTTTTTCATTTTTTTATTATCTTTTTTTACCAAAAAATAATGCAGAATGTTAACTTGCTTTTATGCTATTTTTTAGCCCTCTTTCCGAAGGCTGATACTAATATTAACATCTTTTATTTACTCTGTCAACAGTTTTTTCAAAATTTCTAAAAATATTTTTTCTTAAGGCTTTCTTACTCCGCATTTCCTTCTTTTGCATCCTTTATACTTTCGTCTTCTTTCAACTCTTCTACCACATAACTATAGGCTCTTTTATCACTCTTTATAGCTTCTACCGCCAATTCTACATCTGAACGTAAACGCTTACTAGCATATTTATAGATTAAACCTTTATTCTTAACCGCTTCTAACACAACTTTCCTATCATCTCTTAATTTCTCACTTGCATAATAAAGAGCTTGTCCATCTTTTTTTACTGCTTCTAGCATAACTTCTTTATCGTCTTTTAAATTTTCACTTGCATAGCAAACTACCCATCCTACATTTTGTACTGCATTTTGTACTACTTCTTTATCAGCTTTTAGTCTGTCACTTGCAAACTCTAAGGCGTTTCCATTACTTTTAACTGCTGTTAATATTAATTCTTTATCATTTTTTAACTGCTCTGTTGCAAATTCTATTAAAGGTGCTGTCTCTTTATCAGACGCCACCTTTAATAGATAATCTTTATTTTCTGCATGTGCTATTACATCTTCTCTTGTTATATCTTCCACTTTATTCCCTTCTTTTAAAAAAATATATGCTCAACTGTAATTGTCTTTAAGCTTTATTTCTTCTATTCTTTAATAATTTCTTTCTTAAAACTAGTTCCTGTAGCTAACATTTGCATTCCTAAAATATCTAAAACACTAGCTGCTATATCAGCATAACTCTCTCTGGTCCCAATATTTACACCTTCTTTAATTTGTTTTCCATAAATAAGAATTGGAGTATATTCTCTGCTATGGTCTGTACTTGGTGTAGATGGATCATTTCCATGGTCTGCTGTAACGATTAAGATATCTGTATCTCTCATATTTTGCATAATAATTGGCAATTTACTATCAAAATACTCTAACGCTTCTGCATAGCCCTGTATATTATTACGATGTCCATATAGCATATCAAAATCTACTAAATTCGTAAAAATCAATCCTTCTGTGTCTTTCTTTAGTTCTTCTATATTCCTTTTTATGCCATCTGCATTTCCCTCTGTATGAATAGCTTTTGTTATTCCTCTTCCACTAAATAGATCTTCTATTTTACCTATTGTTATTACCTGCTTTTCTTTGGAAATAATATCTAACATGTTCTCTCCAAATTTTTGAGACTCAAAATCCTTCCTATGATAGGTTCTTACAAAATTATCTGCCTTATCTCCTACAAATGGTCTTGCAATAACTGTACCAATATTATACTCTTTCTTATCGCATATCTTTCTTGTAATCTTACATATTTCATATAATTTAGAAACAGGTATTACTTCCTCATGTGCTGCAATCTGAAATACACTATCTGCAGACGTATATACAATAGGATAGCCTGTTTTTATATGTTCTTCTCCATATTGTTTTAATAATTCCGTTCCAGAGCCCACTTTATTACATAGAAATCCTTGCATTCCAGTAGCCTGTTTCCATTCTTCTAACAATTCTGTTGGAAAGGCTTCTGGATAGGTTTTAAATCCTGCTTTTGTAATATGTCCTGCTATTTCCCAATGTCCTACAGGACTATTTTTCCCTACAGATTGCTCTTTCGCTTTTCCATAAGCTCCTATTATATTTGTTTCTTCTTCCTGTATACCTATTCCGTCTATTTGATATAGACCTAATTTTTTTAAATTTGGTACATTTAATTTAGTATTAGTATAAATTCCTTTTAAAGTATTACTTCCTTCATCTCCATACTCTTTTGCATCTGGTGTTTCTCCCACACCAAATCCATCTAACACTATAATGTTCACTCTTTTTATCATTTTCTTTTCGCCTCACACACTATATCTTTCTATTCTATCTTACTCCTTTTTTGTTATTTTGGTAAGTTGTCACTTTAGATTATTTTTTCTTATTTTCTAATTGATATTCAAATACTTGTATATTTTTTATTTCATTCTCCACTTCATTTTTTAAATAGTTTATTCTAAAATCTTTCCTACTAATTAACTTAATAGAAAAACTATCTAAATTTAATAGTACTTTTGAACTTACATCCATCCCCAATGGCAATGTTTTGTGTATATTATCATAATATATACTATTTGTATAAAAGATAACTGGCATTCCCTCTACTATATTTACTTTGTTTAAAACAATAGCCTTCTCTTGCGTTTGAAACTGCTCTATAGCATCTTGCGGAGAAATATTGAAAATTTCAAATCCTTTTCCTTGTAATTCTTGATTACTTGCTACGTAAATAGACATATCTATTGGAACAATAACTTTTCCATAAGCCTCTTGTACTAATTTATGATAATTTACAAGAGTAGATTTATATTCCTCTAAAGTTGTTTGTGGTGTTATTTCTAATATTTTGTAGATGTCTTTTTGTATTTCTCTATGTTTATTATTTTTCAAACTTTTTATTTTTGTTTTATCTTCTATTACATTGCCAAAAATATCAAATCCTTTTTCTTCTATTCCTTCTTGGATATATTGTTCTTGCAACTGTTCTAATCTTTCTTGTAGTTTTTCTTTATCCTTTTTTAGTAATTTGTCTTTTTCTATTATTTGAAATACTGGTAACTCTTGTTCAATTGCAAAAATACCATCACTTTCATTTTGAGATATAACACTTCTTTGTATATCATCTATTTGTTTCCCAAATTCTTCTAAATCTTCCTCATAGTTAAAAATCTTTTTTATTTTTCTTTTACTTTCTTCTTTTTCTTGTTTTTCACTCTCTACTAACAAATTGACTTGGTCTTTATTCGTAAATTTCCAAAAGTCAAAAATACTTTTTTTATGACTTTCTATCTCATTAATATATAAAGTAGCATTTTTTATTTTGCTTTCTAAATTTTTCTTTTTATTTTCTGCTGCTTTAATGTCCATTTCTATATTCTTATAAGTCTTTTCTCTTTCTTTTAAAATATCACAAAATTTTAAAAGTTCTTCTATTGTATTTTCTTTCTTAAGTATTGGCACTTCACTTAATGTTAATTCTTCCTTTTCTTCTTTATATTTTTCCTTTATTACTTCTTTTATTTTTTCTTCATCACTTTTTTTATTCTTTTTAGATCCAAAAAAATATTTTACTTTACCAAAAAAAGTTTTTTTACATTCTAAAAAAGTTACTATTTGTTTTTCCTTTATTCTATATTCTTCATTTTGTTTTTCTATCGTTTGTTTCAATAATTCTAGGGTTTCACTTTCAAATACAATTTTGTCTGTTAAATTTTCTATTTCTCGGTATATATGTGCACATTCTTTTTGAATAAAAGCAGGAAGTGTAGCATAATTTAATTTTTGCATACTGTATCCTAAACCAAATTCCAATTCTCCTTTCCTACCAATTTCCACTTTAAAATGATAGACTTGCTCGTCATAAGTTTGCAAAATAAACAATGCTTTTACCAATTTATAATACTCTTGTGCTTCTTCTTTATTATTTAATGTTATTTTATAGATACTTTTTATTTTATCATAAGTAGCTGTTTGCCCCACTATTTCTATACTCATTTCGTCTTTTTTATGATAGACTTCATAAATAGCAGGCCAATTTTCTGTAAAAAGCCACAAGTAATTTTCTAAGTCTGTTATTTGTGTTCTTTTTAAAATAGCACTACTATATTCTTTATCACAAATAGGCACAAATATCATTTCTTTTTTTCTACTTTTATGTGCTTGTATTTTTTTCTTTATGATATAAAATAAACTTTCTGTTCTAGTTTCATTACTCGGAAACAACATAAAATATTTATCTGTTGCTTGAGAATAAAATATTTGCCATATAAAATTGTCTTTATATTTTACTTCATAAGGAATATTCTCTTTAAACAATTCCTGTTGCTTTTCTAGTTCTTTTAGTTTCTCTAAATCCAAATCTTTTAGCATTCTATTAAAAATTGTAAATTCTTCTAAATTCTCGTCTCCTTTTTTCTCTATATACTCTGCCAACGGTTTTGCTTTTTTATATTTTAAACTCATTTCATCTAACCTGTCGCTTTGTGTAATTAAAATTTCAATATCTTTTATATTAATGTATTTATACACTTTTTCACTAGACTGTTCATATTTTTTTATTACTCTATAGGAAATGGGTTCTACCTGAGTTAAATAACTTGGTATTTTTTTTAAATCTAATCCTATTTCTTCTAGTTTTTCTTTTATTTCTATATCGTTTTCCTTCGTATTTTTTGTCAATGTCTATTCCCCCCTACTGTATATATTCTTTCCAAGTATATCACACTTTTTATTAGCTGCCAACTTTTTTTAAACAAAAAAGAAAATACCACATATCTTTCGACACATGGTATCTTTTTGCTATATAGACTGAATTGCTTCTAAAATTTCCACAAGCTGCAAAATATACAAAATGACTTTTTATAAAAATTCCATCATTTTTATATTTTTTGTGTTTTCAATTCTTGTTGTAATTTTTCTATAAATTCCTCTACTGGTATTGCCCCAATATCTCCTTCTTCTCTCTTTCTTACACCTACTGATTGACTTTGTACTTCTTTATCTCCTAGTACTAACATATATGGTACTTTTTCCATTTGTGCCTCTCTAATCTTATAACCTATTTTTTCATTTCTATTATCTAATTCCACTCTAAAACCTGCTTGTTTTAACATTTTTTCCACTTCTTTTGCATAATCGTTTTGTGCATCTGTAATAGTCATTATTTTTACTTGTACTGGTGATAACCAAAGCGGAAAAGCTCCTGCATAATGTTCTATTAAAATACCTATAAATCTCTCTATACTTCCAAAAATAACTCTATGAAGCATTACTGGTCTATGTTTTTCTCCATCTTCTCCAATATAGCTTAAATCAAATCTCTCTGGCATTTGAAAATCTAGTTGAATAGTT
>CALXAQ010000122.1 GCA_944386335.1 uncultured Clostridia bacterium
AATAAAACCACCTCCTTGAACTTGCTTCGAAGCACAGGACTTTGACTCTGTCATAAGTCCTAACCCCCTATGAGTTGTGTCATACTAACACAACTCGGGGGCTCTGCGAGGCAATAAATTTTATCTCCATTTGTATTTAAGTATCTTTATTAAATGAATTTTACTGATTTCATACTTGCTGAAAAGAGAAATATTTTTTTAGGCAACAAAAAAATCAACCAGATTTTATTTTCTGATTGATTTTGTATCCATCTGTTCAATTTAGTTCGAACAGAAACGTCATTGGTGCCGATGGAGGGACTCGAACCCTCATGGTTTCCCGCACGATTTTGAGTCGTGTGCGTCTGCCAGTTCCGCCACATCGACAAATAAACGAACACCTATATCATAACAAAAAAACAAAAAATAAGCAAGAGTTTTTTCTAAAAAAATATCTGTTTCGTTGGCAATTCATAAAAAAACATAGACAAAAGGCAAAAACATGGTATAATAAGAGCGAAGAAAAAAAGAAAATAAAGGAGAAAAACAGGTGCAACCAAAAGAAATAGAAGAAAAGTTAAAAGAATTAGCAGATGAAAAATATAAAGCATTTCATAGTAAATTATGCCCAAGGACAGAAAATATTTTAGGAGTAAGGTCGCCTGTTTTAAAGAAATTTGCTAAACAAATAGCAAAAGAAGAAGGAATTTTTTATTTAGAAAATGCAAAAGAGGATTATTATGAAGAAATTTTATTGCAAGGATTAGTGATAGGATTTTATCCATGGAAAAATATAGAAGATTGTTTGCAAGCATTAACGAAATTTATTCCTAAAATAGATAATTGGGCAGTATGTGATATGACAGCAGCAGGATTAAAGCTAACAAAAAAATATCCAAGAGAAGTGTGGAGTTTTTTGGAAAAATATTGGAAATCTAATAAAGAATTTGAAATTCGTTTTGCAGTAGTAATGCTATTAGATTTTTATATCACAGAAGAATATATAGATAGAGTGTTAGAAATTTATTCATCTATCCAGCACGATGGATATTATGTAAAAATGGCAGTAGCATGGGGAATTTCTCTTTGTTTTATAAAGTTCCCAGAAAAAACAAAAAAAGTATTACAAAATAATCAATTAGATGCCACTACACATAATAAAGCTATTCAAAAAATAATAGAATCGTATCGTGTTGATAAAGAAACAAAAGAGTTATTAAAAAAATGGAAAAGAAAATAATGAAAATAAAGAATATGGATATAATAAGAGGAGAAAAAAGAAGGAAAAGGAAGAAAAATGTTATATGATATCGAAAAAATAGGAACAAAAAGAATAAGAGTAGACCGAATTGCTATTTGTGTTTTCTTGATTATCATTGTTTTTCTCACTATCTTTGCAGGCATAAGATGTGCTATTGCTGTGCAAAACGAAAATTATGCAAAACAGTTGGAATTAACAGCCAAAAACTTAGAAGAGGAGAGACTAAAGCAAGAGGCAAAAGAACAAGAAGAAAAAGCAAAAAAAGAAGGTCCTCTATTGCAAGAACAAATACAAGCAGTAGAAAATATTTATACCTCTGATACCAAAAGAGTATTTCTTACTTTTGATGATGGACCATCCAAGGCAGTGACACCATTTATTTTAGATTTACTAAAACAAGAAAATATTAAGGCAACTTTTTTTGTACTAGGAGATAGAGTAGTAGCTAATCCAGAGTTAGTAAAAAGAGCCTATGAAGAAGGGCATTTTATAGCTAACCATGGAAAAACACATGTATATAAACAGATTTATAGCAGTTCACAAGCTGTTTTGGAGGAATATAATTATACACAGCAGGTAATTAGAGATGCTATTGGAAATCAAAATTATTATTGCCGTGTATTTCGTTTTCCAGGAGGTTCCAAAGGTGGCTATTATAGTAATATAAAAAATGAAGCGTTAGCGTTATTACATCAAAATGGAATTGCTTCTTTAGATTGGAACAGTTTGTCTAGAGATGCAGAGGGAGCAAAAACAAAAGAAGAGTTAGTACAAAATGTAATTACTACAATAGGAACAAAAAATAGTGTAGTTATTTTAATGCATGATGCCAATAATAAAATTTTAACTTACGAAAGTTTGCCAGATATCATTCAATATTTAAGACAAAATGGATACACATTCTGCACATTGCAAGATGTCATAGATAGTTCTGCAGAGACATAAAATAAAAAGGTAGGAAAATGCTAAGGGGAAGGAGTGAAAAAATATGAAATATGATGTTATTATTATAGGAAGCGGACCTGCAGGCATTTCAGCCAGTTTATATACGAAAAGAGCTAATTTAAGCACTTTAATCATTTCGAAAGATGCAGGAATACTAAAAAAAGTAAAAAAAATAGAAAATTATTATGGTTTTGCACAGCCTGTAGAGGGTGAAAAATTACAAGAGGCAGGAGAAGAACAAGCTAAGAGATTAGGCGTAGAAATTGTAAAAGAAGAAGTACTGGCCATTAATTTTGAAGAGAATTTTGTAGTAGAAACCGTAAACCGTACTTATGAGGCAAGTAATGTTATTTTGGCTACTGGTATGACAAGAAATACTCTAAAAGCAAAAGGAATAAAAGAATTAGAAGGAAAAG
>CALXAQ010000123.1 GCA_944386335.1 uncultured Clostridia bacterium
CTTTTTGGTATTTATCTAATACTTCATCTAGTTGTTTTACCGTTGCTTTCCCATATACTTCATCATTTACCATAAATACTGGTGCTAAGCCACAAGCTCCTACACAGCGTACCTCATCTATAGAAAACTTTCCATCTGGTGTTACTTCTCCAGATTCTATTCCTAATCTTTCTTTCGCTCTAGCCAATAAACTTTGGGATCCTTTTACAAAACAAGCTGTTCCTAAGCAAATAGATATATTATATTTTCCTTTTGGCTGCAGAGTAAAACGAGAATAAAATGTGATTACTCCATAAATTTCAGCCATAGGAATTTTTAAATACTCTGATATACTTAATTGTGCTTGTTTTGGAATATAGCCATATTTTTCTTGTACGTCATTTAATATTCCAATAAGTCTATCTTTTTCTGGTGGGTATTTTTCTAAAATTTCTTTGGTTTCTTCTCTTACCTTCTTATCCATACAATTCATTTTTTCTTCTTTTTTCATTTCTATTCCCATTCCTCCTCACGAGCCGAAAAGTTTTAAAAAAACATTTCTATTTTCTACCTATATATGTACTTGCCCTTCTCTTCATGCTACTTGCATTATATCAAACTGCTATTTTTTTAGCAATGTTTTTTAGGCATTATTTTTAAAAGTGTCCCACTTATCCCTGATATTTCTGGGACACTTTTGTCACAAAACTGTAATACAACTTTAATCTTTTTGTTATTTTTTCTTCTACTTATTTGCATTATAATAGAAATGTATTAATGGATGATTATACTAAGGAGAAGATACTTTATGAGTATAGAAAATGATTTAAAAAAAGATGGAATAAAAGTTATACAAGAAGTAGATACCTTATCTGTTACGCTTATTGCTAAATTTGTTGCAGAGCGTCTTTCTTCTACTTTTCTTTTTTATGACTTAAAATATAGTGATTTATTTATTAAAATTTCTCGTATTCCTATGTACATTGCTTCTATGCCAGAAGGTATGGCAGAAGCCAATTATTTTTATAAAAACTCTTCCATTTATTTTAAAGAGGGGTTATCTATAGAAGAAATGCAAACTTATGCTGTTCATGAATTTATTCATCATTTACAAGAGTCAAAGGATAAAAAAAATGTATTATATCGTTTAGGACTATGTGATTTTACTAACTTTAAAGTTTATGGCATGGGTCTTAACGAAGCAGCTGTACAATATTTAGCCTCTAAAGCACTAAGAAACGAAACTGAAACTGTAAAATATTATGGTATTACTTTTCCAAGCAACAGTCCTAACTGTTACCCTCTTCTTTGTAATTTGATGGCTCAAATTGTTTATTTAACTGGGGAACCGATTTTAGTCGATAGCACTTTAGGAACTAATGACAAATTTAAATCCAAATTAATTTATTTATTAGGAGAGAAAAATTTTTATACCATTCAAAATAATTTTGATAAAATTTTATATGCAGAAGAAAAAATTGTGCAATACTCTAATAAAATAAAGGATGATTCTCTTTCTGAAAAGCAAATTGTTAAGTGTGCCTATGGAATTGGTTCTTCTAAGAAAAAAATAACAGATACCTATATTGCAACACAAAAATTAATTTTATCCTCTTACTTTGAACATTTTTTAGAAAATATACATTCTATTTATGAAATCGAAACTTTTAGGAAACAGCTTTATGGTTATAAGGATTATATTGGTACACTACAAGATGACACTTCCTTTAATACTTTTTACATAAATGCTATGGCAAAATTGGAAGAAAAAGAAACTTTATTAACTGGATCTACCGCTAATCTAGTTCCTTACCGAAGAAATTTCCTTTCTATTCTTTGGCAAAAATGTATATCCTTATGGAACAATAAGCAAATGGAAAAAATATAGCAAAGAAAAAATTTTTGCTATATTTTTTTATTCAAATATTCACTAATTGCTTCTGCTGCTTTTCTTCCTGATCTTGCTGCCCATGCTACTGTTGCTTTTTGCCCAATAATATCTCCTCCTGCAAAAATTTGTGGGTCTGTTGTTTGATAATTTTCATCTACATGAATATAACCTTTTGTACTTTTTTCTATTGATAAAGTATTCATTACGCTTTCTTCTGGTTTAGAACCAGTTGCCATAATTACATAATCCATATCCATAATTTTATTACTACCTTCTATATTTACTGGGCTTAATCTAGTTTCTGATTCTTTTCGAACTAATTTTGTTTGTATACATTCTATTTTATCCACTTTTTCCCCACGGTTATCTGGCAAAATTCTTACGATATTATGTAAGAATAGAAATTGAATTTTCTCATCTTTTGCTTCTTGTATTTCTTTTCTTTCTGCTGGCATTTGTTCTTCCGCTCTTCGATAAATAACGGTTACTTCTTTTGCGCCTAGTCTCTTTACCGTTCTGGCACAGTCCATTGCTACATTTCCTCCGCCAATTATAGCTACTTTTTTATTCTCATAATCTGGATGAAGATTGTATTCTAATAATTCATTTCCTCCATAAACACCTGGTAAGTTTTCTCCTTCTACTCCCATCTTACTAGATACATTAGCTCCTATTGCTATAAAAATAGCATCATAATTTTTCTTTAATTGTTCTAATGTTAAGTTTTTTCCTAATTCTTGCTCATAATATACTTGTATTCCTAAATTTAAAATTTTTTGAATTGTTTTTTCTACAATTTTCTTATTTAAACGAAAGCTTGGAATTCCGTGTTGTATAATACCTCCTAATTGTTTATATTTCTCATAAATACTTACTTCATATCCCTTTCTTACTAAAAATCCTGCACAAGTAAGACCTGCTGGTCCTCCTCCTATGATTGCTACTTTCTTATTCTTTTTTTCTATCTTTTCATCAGAAAAAGTGTATTCTTCTTCCAATGCTTTATCTGCCACAAAAGCTTCTAACTCCCCTATAGTAGTAGGCTCACCTTTGATACCTCTTATACAAGAACCTTGACATTGGCTTTCATGTGGGCAAATTCTACCACAGACAGGTTGCAACATAGAAGTTTTTGATAATACCTGATATGCCTCTTTATATTCGCCTTTTTTAATATAATCTATAAAAGAAGGAATATCATTTTCTAGTGGGCAGCCTTTTTGACATGGTTTTGTTTTACAATTTAAACAATAATCGGCTTTTTCTTTTATTTTCTGGTTCATTTTTCTACGTCTCCTTTTCTTGTTATTGTATCATTCTTTCTATGTTTGTCAATAAAGCTGACTGTTTGTTATAATAACTCCATTCTTTTTTTTACTTCTTTTAAATCTTTCCAAAAATCAATTTTCTTTGTTTCATCTCTTAACAACGCAGCTGGATGCCATGTAGGCATATAAGATATTCCTCAAAATACTATCAATTTTCCTCTGCTACTTGTAATTCCATACT
>CALXAQ010000124.1 GCA_944386335.1 uncultured Clostridia bacterium
TCCAACTAACATCTGCTTTTAATGTCTTTACTATTGAATTTAAACAATGCTTATATTCATTATTTAACTTATCATTAATTAAGTATTCCACTCTTTCAAATCTATCTGGTTTTCTTGAATTGATATATCTAAAATATTCTTCTATTAATTCTTTAACTTTTTGCAAAATTACTGGTGTTTTTATTAGATTACTACCTTGTATTAAATTGAAATATATGGTTTGATTCCAATAATACTTTATAAATTTCTTTGCAATTTTCTCTAAACTAATATCCATAAAGTCTTCTTTGAATTCATTCTCAATAGCAATCTCTACTAAAGCTTTAGCCCATGCCATTTTATATGTATTATCATAGTTACATTCTCTTATTATTCTCTTAAAAATAGTATAAAAATCATTCTTCATCTTCTAATACCTTTTCTAAAAATATTCTTTCTTTAAAAGCTCCTCTTTTTTCAACTTTGCTTTTTCTTATAGTTTCAAATTCTTCAATTGTTACATTTTTTGAATCTAATATCCCATATATTACTTCAACTATATCTGCCAACTCTTCTACATTATTATCTTCTAAATATTCTTTTACTACTTCTTGTAATTTTTTATTTAATTCGTTTATATATTCCTCATTTTTTAATAATCTTGTTATAGGTCTTCTATTTTCCTTTTTTATTATTTCTGGTATTTTATCTCTAACTAATTTATTATGAATTTTCATAGTAAACCTCCATATTTAAACTTATTATTTTTATAGTTTATTATATTTTGTACTTATTCCTTTAAATTTTTCAATTGGATATTTTTTCTCTGATATTTTCATTTTATCTAAAATAATTTGTTTAGGATTTACTCCTATTTGGTGGCACAAAAGAATACAATAATTCATAACATCTGCTATTTCGTACTTTAATTCATCTTTATCATAATTATTATTCCATTGGAAGCACTCAAGTAATTCTCCAGATTCTATTGATATAGATTTAGCTAAGTTTTCTGGAGTATTAAATTTTAACCAATCTCTATCTTGTGCAAACTTTACAATTTTTTCTTCTAACTCTTCCATATATATTCCTCCAATATAAACTATATTGTTAATAACTCTTCATTCTTAATTTCTTCCACCAATTCTGCTACCATTTCTTTTGCTGTATCTAAGTCAAGTGCATCAAGGTGCTTATCACTTCCATAAGAATTAATTTTTTTAAACAATGCTCTAGATGGATCTCTACTATACATATCATTTTCTTTAATTGCCTCTAATGCTGCAATTAAAATATTTTTATTTCTATTGTAGGAACGTTCTGAAATATGTTCATAAATTTCTTGTTTATCTAAAATTATATCAACAAGTTCAAAAGGATCTTCTCTATTCTCATCATATCCCCAGTATCCTGCCCACCAAAGTCTAGCGATTCCATTTCTTATAACTCCTTTTGAACCTCTTATTGCAAAAAATCTTTGTTTAATAACTTCTTTTAATTTTTTTTCATTTTCATTATCTTTTATTTTCCATCTACTAGCCATATATTGAGGAAATTGTATATGTGTCATATATGTCCATAATTCTGTAGAAACTGCTTGAACTGGTTTTAATTCTTTTAAATGACTATATATTATTCTTGCATTTTGTTTGTCTGTCTCTGGTCCACCTAGAACTAGTTCAAATGGTTCTACTTCTATTTTACTACTGACTTCAAAATTATTGTTTCCTGATTCTCTAAACATATCTATTAGCCAAGTAGGATTCTCGTCCATATTTAAATAATATTCTTTATTTACAATTATATCTTCTTCTAATTTATCTACTATTTTGGTTTTAAATATTTTTTGTTTCATCTATTCATCATCTCCTTCTTGGATTTCAAGTAAATTCTTTAATTCATAAATAGATTCAATAGTTACATTTTTTAATAATTTTTGAGCATATTCATATGGATTATCATATATCATTTCTCTTGTAACTTGTTCCTCTTTTATTATTTCGTTAATTTTATTGTTTAATGTTTTAAACCAAAGTCTACTTGAAAATTCCTCTTCTGCTTCATTCATATCATTTATTATACTTGTTAATACAGGGGTAAATAATATTGAATTTAGGATTGTAATTATATCCTTCATTCCTTTACATTTCAAATAAAAGTCTCCGATTTCTTTTGGTACTGTTATTAGAATTCTATCATAATTTGGATCATACGTAACATAATTTATATTGTCATCTTTTTTTAAATTAAATATTGAATGTACTTCTTTTAAAATTTCATCATTTAATGTAATTATTTGTCTAACATTTTGGCAAACTGCTAGAACTTCATTTTTACTTACTTTCATTTTTATATTATTATATGCATCAACAAAATCTTCATTTTGATAATTCTCTATATTTTCTTTAGCAATTATAGCAATACCAATATCTAAATAGTCTATTACTTCATCATTTTCTATTGTTATACTAATTTCATCATTGTTATAAAATTCAAACATTTTTCTGTACATTGCATTTGGAGATTCTACTTGTACGGCATAACAAGCTTTTTTATCTTCTATTAATTTTTTTATATCTTTATTATTTATTTCACATTCAATTTTTATATTATGGCTATTCTTTGAACCTCTATATAAATATTTAGCGGATATCTTACTTGTTTTATAATCAATTGTATCTTCCAAAAGTATAGGGTATGGGTAATTACCTTTAATCTTGAACATAAACTTTTACCTCCATTACACATTTTCTCTTTGTTTCAAATAATACGTCTATCTTTATATCTTCATTTCCTTTCATTCTCATGTTTTTGATTATATTTCCTGATACTTCTAATTCTTGACCTTCATTATATGCTTTTTCTATTTTTATTTTTTCTAATTCTCCTGAATCTGTCCATCTTTGAAAATGTATTTCACAATTTTTTAAATCTTCTATAGGTCTAATAATTATTTTATACATATTTTTTTCACTGTCATATGGAGTTTTTATGTATATCATTTGTGATTCATGATAATTATTTCCTGTACCAGTTGTGTTTTCTCCTTCACCTTTTCCTTTATTTCCACCATCTCTTGTTCTTTCGTCATTTCCAGGATTTTCTCCACCTGAATTCGGTTCTTCATCATTTGTTTTATCTATAGCTTTTGGTTTAGTACTATCTCTTTGAGTTATTAAAATTTCTTGTTGTTCAATTTCCTTATTTATAATTTCATCAAATGGTTTTTGCATTTCCTCTATTCCGTTTGAATCATCATCATCTATGCTCAAAAAATCTAACCCTTCAGCATCAAATTCTTCTGAATCATCACCATAAGACAAAGAATCTATTTGCTCATTCACCCAATTATCTAATTTCTTTATAGTTTCTCTTACTTTTTTCCTATAACTTTCATCTTCAATATTATCAGCATTCCATACATCATGAGTTTGAGGCTCACTTTCTCTCAATTGCTTATTTAATTCTACTCCCGTAGCAATTAAAATCCCTATAAAGTTAACAGGTCTTTTTCTAGGTGAAAAAATATTTATTTTCATTTCAGTATCTCTCATCTTTAGTATCTTTTTCTCTGGATATTGCGGTAATTTAGCAATTTTTAGTTCAACATCATTTTCACTACATATACTACCATATCTTATTTCTTTTACACTATCATTTAATTCTATAAATTTGTATGCATTAAAAATATCATGTTCATCAATTCTAGCATTCTCTTGTTTTCCTAATTGCGCAAATCCCCTAATGTTTTTTGAATCTATGTTTATGGTATCACCATTATTTACAATAATTACTTCTAATTTATCTTCTATAATTAATTTCCAAAAATTTTCTATTACCGAATATATAATATTGTCTACCCATTTTTCTTCTTCTAGCTTAGCTCCAATTATATATAAATCTGTACCTGTTACATTTCTTCTATAAAACTCATCCATTTGTTCTTGATTTCTAATTGGTCTACATTCGTCTTCAGTAATATTTCCCCAATAGCCAATATTGCCTTTTACTATTCCATCCTTTTTATGCGTGCATAAAATAGATTTTCCTTGAAAGGCATATCCTTCATTTTTAACATATGTACCATATAATATTGTTCTAAAATAAGAAAAAACAAATGCAGCATGTTTTCCAGAACCATAAGAACCACCACTAACTCCACTTTTTGTAGAATTACCTGATGATTTTATCAAACCATACCACGCACTATTAATTCTTTGCTCTATTCCGACTAGTCCCGTAGTATTATAATCGCTTATTTTTAAAACATCTATTGTATCGCTATCAAATTTTTCATTAGCAACTTGTCTGAATTTATTTAATCTCTCTGTTTCTGGAAAATATTCCGCACTTGCATTTATACTTTCTTTTATACTCTCTAAATTTGGAATTCTACTTTTCTCCATTTTTACTAATTTGAATTCCACTCTTACTTTTTTATCTTCCTCTTTTATCTTAGCATCATATGAATTTTGTATGATTTCTCTTGCTAACTTTCCATATGGACTCATTTTAAATTGATTAATACCTTGATTTTCAAATCCTTCTTCTTGTCCACCTTTATTATCTGGAAAATACCATCCTATTTTTTGATCCATTTTTTTCTACCTTTCTAATTTCTATTATTATAATTTAAATTTTCCCTTTTCTTGTTTTTCAATGAATTTCATTTTACTTATCTTTATAGAATTTTCAATTGCACTAAAAATGTTTTTTATATCTTCATCTGTATATTCATAATTATTTTTATTAGAACAATTACCTAGTAAATCTATCATATTTATTATCTTGTTTGTTCTATTCTCTGCTATTCTTTTGAATCTTTCTCTTTTTGATTCCATAAATGCACTCCTTCCTTTTTTTTACATTTTTCATATATATTATACATATTTTTTATATATTTGTCAAATATATAAAAAATGTAGTAGGAATCTACTACATTTTTTATTTTATAACTTGGTATGCTTCATTTTGAGAATTAAACAATCCTGCTAGTTTACTTTTAAATCTTTCAATAGATGACAATGTATTGTATTGTACCTGTTCTTCTTCCATGAAGATAATATTATTAATATAATCTACTTGTTTAAAAATCTCTTCTAATACATTTACAACTATACTGTTCCCAGCCATTCGATTTAACTTTTCTATATTAAAAAAATTTCTTTTTCTATATTCAAAATTGTTATTTACAACATTATTATAATCTTCTTCATCAAAACCCATTAATAAAAAACACTCTCTTGGTGTTAAGTATCTAAATTTACTTTTCCCTTCTCTTTTATTGTAATAATCTATTACTCCAGAGTTAGGATGTCTATCTTGTTTTGTTGTAACAGTTGGAACAGTCTGTGCTATAACCTTTTTGTCATGATAAATTTTAGTATTATATTCATATATATCTTTTCTTGATGGAGTATCGTTAGGTTGACATAAATTAGCTTCTGTTCTATATTGTTCATTACTATAATCTAACCTTAAAAACTCTTTTAATCTTCTTTCTTTTATATTTAGACTTTTGACATATTTTTCGTCTTCTAAATTATGTTCTTTAAAAAAGTTTTCAACTTTTCTTTTTTTATTTTCATCATTTTTAACTAATACACTAAGCATATAAGTTCTTATTCTTTTTTGAGGTATGCCAAATTTACTAGCATCTAAAGTATATATTTGATTACAATATCCTATTTCTTCCAAGTAATCTGTCCACTCTTTAAAATTATCTTTATGTCTATCTGACAAGATATTACTTACATTTTCCATTAAAAGGAATCTAGGTAATTGCATTTTTTCACTAATTCTTTCTTTAAGTATTCTTTCTACTTCCCATAACATCCCTGATCTATTATGTGCATTTCTATCAATACCGCTCTTATTTCCATGCCAATTTCCTGCAACAGATAAATCTTGACAAGGAAATGAGTATGTTAGCAAATCTATTCTATTAGGTAAGTCCCTTGCTTTAATATCTGTTATACTTACTAAATTATTACTCCTTTTAATTGCATACAATACTCTCTTTAATACTTCTTCATTTAAGTCTTGCATATTTTTTTCTGTTGCTGGTTTCTTTCCATCTAAACTTAATGTATATTTACTTAAACTTTTAATTAAATCTTGTTTAGTCATATTTTTGTACACGCTCAAATCTTGTTTTCCATGATGTATTAAATCATATGCTATAATAGCGTTAATATCCCAATCAGCTGTACATGTTATTTCATATTCAATTCCTATATTTTTTAAAGCTTTTGCTTGGCTACCAATTCCACTAAATGTTTCTACTACTTTTAACATTTTTTAACTCCTTCTTTACTTATTGTATTTTATCAGAAGTTAATAATTTTTTCCAGCACTTTCTAAAATTTTTTCATTTTTTTACAAGATACCATATATTTATAAAAGGGTTTGGGAATTTCCCATTTGATTCGCAAGAAACATTTGTGGACACAAATAGGAATCTTGCTTAAGACTCTTTTTATATTTAGCATAAAATATAATTAATATTTTTAACTTTATTGCTTCAAATTCATTATCAATCCAAATCACCCAGTAACACTTGTACACCAGCACTTTTAGGAGATTTCCCAATATTGGGAATTTTACCTACAATAGTTAACTTTATAGTATTAATAAAACTAGCATTTTTTTATTTAATGCCAGTTTTATATTATTAATTCATTCTATAATCTTTATCAATTAATTCAATTCCACCACACATTCCATATAATCTTGAAATTATTGAATCAACAATACTATAATTTTTATTTACACAAAGTCTTTCTCTCAATTGATTTCTATTATAATTTGTTGTTATTACAATAGGCAAATAATTATTATATCTATTATTTACTATTAAAAATAATTTTTCTAATACCCATTCTGTTGTTTTTTCTTTACCTAAATCATCAATTATTAGTAAATCAACATTCGAATATAAGTAAATGTATTCTT
>CALXAQ010000125.1 GCA_944386335.1 uncultured Clostridia bacterium
AGAATTAAAACTTTCTTGTGTTTTTGATAATATATATTATAATAGATATTTTACAAGTTATGATAACCTATACATAGTTTTTATAAAATTTGGATTAAACTATTTTTCTATATATGGAATTACTATATTTCTAATTTTATTTCTAGTATAGATATTTTCAAAATTTGTTTTATCTATTCTAGGATTCAAATTATTTTCTTTACAATATTTTTCTATTTCCTTTCTCTCACTTTCTATAAGTGGTCTTATATACTTGTCTCGTACTGGCTCTATTCCTTTTAATCCTGTAATTCCACAACCTCTTAATTCATTCATTATTATTGTTTCTATTTTGTCATTTTTATTGTGAGCTATTGCTATCTTATTTGCATTAACTTTTTTTGCAAGTTCTTCAAAAAATTGATATCTTGCATTTCTTCCTGCTTCTTCTGTACTTATTTTATTATTATTGGCTAATTTACAAACATCTATACTTTTCGAAAAAAATTCTATATTATTTTTTTCACAATACTTTTTTACAAATTCCTCATCTTCTTTTGCTTCTTTTCTTATCTGATGATTCAAGTGAGCTACAACAAAATTAAAATTTATTTTTTTTGTTTCTTTTATTTTATATAAAATGTCTAACATAGAAAGAGAATCTGGTCCCCCAGATACTCCTAATACTAGTTTATCATTAGTTTCTATTAGATTATACTTTTTTATTGTTTTTAATACATCAGATAATAAATTTTTCTTTTCTCTGATAGCCATATTCTTTTCCACCTTTAATCAAATCTTTTTTCTAAATTTACAAATTTTGTATAACTTCCTAACCACAATAATTCTACTGTTCCTAATGAACCTCCTCTGTGTTTTGCTATTATTACTTCTGCTATATCTTTCTTTTCACTATCTTTATTGTAATAATCATCTCTATATAAAAACAGTACTATATCAGCATCTTGCTCTATTGCTCCAGATTCCCTTAAGTCTGATAACATTGGTCTGTGATCTGGTCTTTGTTCTACAGCCCTAGATAATTGTGACAATGCAATTACTGGTATGTTTAATTCTTTTGCTAATATTTTTAATGACCTACTTATTTCTGAAATTTCTTGCTCACGGCTTCCATTTCTTTTATTACTTCCTTGTATTAATTGTAAATAATCTATAACTACCATTCCTATATTTTTTTCCAATTTTAGTTTTCTACATTTTGCTCTTATCTCCATTACAGAAATTCCTGGAGTATCATCTATATATATTTCCGCATCTGATAATGGTCCTATACTTCCTGCCAACTTTGTCCAATCATCTTCTTCAAGTTTTCCTGTCCTCACTTTATTACTATCTACCATCGCTTCACTACACAAAATTCTGTTTACCATTTGTTCTTTGGACATCTCTAAGCTAAATATTGCAACAGGAACATTTGAACGTACAGCAGCATTAGTCACTATATTTAAAGCAAATGCAGATTTTCCCATTGCTGGTCTTGCTGCTATTAATACTAAGTCTGAACCATGAAAACCAGCAGTTTTATAATCCAACTCAACAAATCCTGAAGGAACACCTGTTATATGTTGCTTTCTATTATATAGTTCTTCTAATTGTGTAAAACTTTCAACTAATACATCTTTTATAGGAGAATAACCTTTTTTATCATTATTCTGCATTATATTAAATATTTTTTTCTCCGCACCTTCCATTATATCTTCTACATCTTCTGTCGGGTCATATCCTAATTCTATTATCTCATTGGCTGTTTTTATAAGATTTCTTAAAGTAGATTTTTCTTCTACTATTTTTATATATTTCATAGCATTTGCAGTTGTTGGAACTTTGTCTGGTAGACTTACTAAATATTCTAATCCTCCAACCTTTTCAAATTTTCCTAAAGATTCTAGCTCTGCTTTTACGGTAATAATATCTATAGGTTCTGCTCTATTATATAAATTAATCACTGCCTCATATATTGCTCTATTATCAGCTCTATAAAAATCTTCTTCTTTTAAAACCTCTATTGCAGAAATTACAGCATCTTTGTCTGTTAACATACTTCCTAAAACTGCTTGTTCTGCTTCTATGTCATGTGGTGGTACTTTTCCTAACTCCATTATTCATCCCTCTTATTCTGAAATAACATCTATTCTTAGTTTTCCTATTACACCTTCAAATAATTTTATCTCAACATTGTGAACTCCAAGTGTTTTTATTGTTTCTTTTAAGTCTATTTTCTTTTTATTAACTTCTATTTTATATTGTTTTGACAATTCTTGTGCTATTTCTTTACTTGATACTCCTCCAAATATTTTTCCATTTTCTCCAGCTTTTACTTTAATTTTTAATAAAATTTTTGATAATTTATCTGATGTTTTTAATGCTGCTTCTTTTTCTTTGTCTTTTTGGTATTTAGCTGAACCATGTTTTGCTTTTAGGTTACTCATATTTCCTTTATTTGCTTCTACAGCTAAATTTTTAGGGAATAAAAAATTTCTTGCATAGCCATCTGATGCATTAATTATTTCATCTTTTTTTCCTACCCCTTTTATGTCTGCTTTTAATATTACTTTCATATTAATTCCTCCTTTTTTAATATCTTTTTAGGAATATTTCTCTTTTAGATATCTTATTTTTCTTACTAGTTCCAATTTTACTATAGAAAACCCTAAAAAGCAAGCAATTTTTCTGTATCATTTATTGATAACTATTTACAGCTATTACTAGATATTGTGATATATATTATAAAGCAGTCAATTAGCTATTTATCTAATTAACCGCTTTTTTAGAATGAAGTAATATTATTTCTTTTCTTTCTTTTTATAACTAAATAATAATCCTATTGTAATTACTAGTACAATCTGTACAATTCCTATAATAGCAATTCTGTCATTCCTGTCTAATCCTGTTGCCACTGTTATTATCATGCTTGATTTTGATTTATTATCTTCTTTATTAATGTCTTCATATCCTGCTGGATTGTTCATTTTGCTTAAACTTACAAAATTGTCTTTTTGTCCAAAGTTGTCTTCTCCTTTATCCCATCTTAGTACTATTTCTATTTCTTTGTATTCTCCTATTTTTATTGTTTCATCTTTTAGGGCATCTGTTATTAATGTTCCATTTCTTTCTTCCCACTGTACTTTGTTGTCTTCTTGATAATAGCTATATCCTTCTGGAATAATTTCTACTATTTCTCCTGCTGTTCCTTCTATCTCTCCTTTGTTTGTTACTCTTATCTTGTATGTGATTTTTATGTTCGCTGTCTCTGTTTTGCTTCTATTTATATCTACTTTGTAGATTTCATCTTTGTTATTTATGTTTCTTCCTCCTTGATTTATTCCATTTACACTTACATTTGACACCCACTTATCTACACTTAGGTTGAATACTTGTTTTTCATAGTAGTAGATTACTGTTATTTTGTCTCTTTCCATCGTTCCTTCCGTGTTTTCTGTTTGTCCTACTAGTTTATAGTATGGTATATCTTTGGGTTGTGTCTTATATTCGTCTCCTACATATCCCTCTATATTATCACTTTCTGCTAGTTGATGATTTGTATTTTTTTCTACATAGTGTACTTCTACTTCTGTTTTTCTTTTATAATAATATTTTACTACTATTGTATCTTCTGTCATTTCTCCACTTTCATTTGATGGTTTTTCTACTAAATCATATCCATCAAAGTTTTTCTCTTCTGTTGTATACTCATCTCCTACATGTCCTTCTATTACTTCATCTTCTGTTATCTTTTCTCCTGTTAGTTTGTCTATGTATTCTACTGTTACTTTTGTTCTCTTTTTATAATAGTAATTTACTACTATCTCTTCTTCTGTCATTGTTCCCTTACTATTATCTGGAAGTCTATCTGTTACTAAGTCATATCCTTCAAATTCCCTTGATGGTATATCATATTCATCTCCTACATTTCCTGTATGTTTTTCTGTTGCTAATTTCTTATCTGTATATACATCTATATGATTTTCTATTACTCCTCCTGCTATCTTCTTATAATAGTAGATTACTTCTATTTCTGTGTCATATGTTCCATCAGGATTCTTAATAACTGTCATTGTTCCACTACCATTATCAGGTGTCTTTGTTAAATTATAGTCTTCTATATCCTTAGCTTCTGTAGTGTACTCATCATTCTCATGTCCTTCTATTCTTTCCTCTTCTGAGATTTCTTCTCCTGTATTTTCATCTACATATTTAACAACAACTGTTGCTTTCTTAATGTAATAATATTTTACTTCTATTACTTCATCTCTTAGCATTGTACCAGTTGCATTTGTAGGTAACATATTATCTCCATTTTCATCTACTTCTACTAAGTCATAACCCTCAAATGTTTTAGATTGTATATTATACGGGTCTCCTTCGTTTCCAGAATGTTCAGCACTGTCTAGTAATTCTCCTGTTATTACATCTATATGTTTTTCTATTAATCCTGCTGATACATGTGCATAATAGTATTTTACTACTTGTTCTCCTGTCTTATCCATTATAATGTCTGGTCTCTCTGGTTCTTGTACTAATACATATCCTTCAAAATCTTCTGGATGTGTTTCAAATAGATCTCCTGCTTTTCCATTTTCTATCTCTTCTTTTAATATTTTTCCTGTTTCTCTATCTATATGTTGTACTGTTGCCTTTGTATTTTGGGCATAATAGTATATTACTTCTATTGGGTCTTTTGTCATCTTACCAGATGTGTTTCCTGTATCTTCTACAAATGTATAGTTATTTATATCTTTTTGTTCTGTTTCATAATCTTTTCCTTCATATCCAGAAATTATAACTTCTTCTGATAACACTATATTATCTGTATTATTATCTGGTGTATTATCTTGTTCTAAATATTTAACTATTACATTTGTATTTTGTGCATAGTAATAAACTACTTCTATTACATCTTCTGTCATTGTTCCTTCTGTATTTGTTGTCTTTTCTACTAATGTATAATTTGGTATTGTTTCTCCTACTGTTGTATAGTCTTTTCCTACATATCCAAGAATTTCATCTTCTGGTGCTAATACATTGTTATCACTTGTATCATTTGGTGTATTATCTTGTTCTAAGTATTTTACAATAACTTTCGTATTCTTTGCATAATAGTA
>CALXAQ010000126.1 GCA_944386335.1 uncultured Clostridia bacterium
ATTGTTTCTTCCAAAAAAGCTATACAAATAGCCCAAAAATATCCCTATATTTATACCATTTGTGGTATTTCTCCTAACGATGTACCAAATTCTTCTGAAAAAGAAACAGAAATGTTACAAGAAATAGGAAATTTGCTAAAAAATGCTAAAATTTCTAAAATAGTAGCAGTAGGAGAAATAGGATTAGATTATTATTGGAATAAAGAAAATAAGCAAATACAAAAAGAGATGTTTCAAAAACAAATAGAATTAGCAAATCAATATCAGCTACCAATTGTAATTCATACCAGAGAAGCGGTGGAAGATACTATAAAAATGATAAAACAAAATCCAGTTCAAAAAAAAGGAGTTTTTCACTGCTGTCCGATGAATAGAGAATTAATAAAAGAGGCTCTAAAATTAGATTATTATATTTCCTTAGCAGGCCCTATTACTTTTAAGAATGCAAAAAATGCAGATGAAATAATACAAATGGTACCAATGGAAAGATTGCTAATAGAAACAGATAGCCCTTATTTGTCACCAGAACCATTAAGAGGAAGAAGAAATGATTGCAGAAATGTAAAATATATTGCACAGAAAATAGCAGATGTAAAAAATATTAAGATAGAAGAAGTAGCAAAAATGACATATCAAAATGCAGAGAAAATATTTGAAATAGAATAAAGAAAGGAGATGTATCTCCTTTTCTTTATATCTATTTCAAATTTTCTAAAGCGGCAATTCTATCTTCTGTAGAAGGATGTGTTGACCAAAGGCTAGAAGAACTTCTTTTATCTTTTCTTTTGAATGGGTTTACAATATACATATGAGCAGTAGAATCATTGGCTGTTTTTAATTGATGACGATCTTCTTCTAGTTTTCTTAATGCAGAAATTAATCCTTGAGGATTTCTAGTAAATTGTACAGAAGTTGCATCTGCCAAAAATTCTCTTCTACGAGAAAGAGCAAGTTTCATTAGTTGGGCAAAAATAGGAGATAATATCAAAAATACAAGACCAACTAACATTAAGATTCCTCCACCTTTGCTATCGCGATCATCGTCGGAACGAAGACCACCCCAGAAGAAAGCTCTAGTCATAATATCTGATAACATAACCACTAAACCAACCATAACCGTAACTACAGCAGAAAGTAGAATATCATAATTTTGAATATGGGCAAGTTCATGTCCAATAACGCCTTCTAATTCGTAGTAGTCTAGTTTCTCTAACAAACCAGTAGTAACACAAATAACACTATGTTCTGGATTTCTACCTGTAGCAAAAGCGTTGGGCTGTGGGTCTTCTACAATATATAATTTAGGCGTTACACCAAGCCCAGAAGAGACTACTAAAGCATCTAAAATATTAACTAATTTTTGATTTTCTTCATGTGTAGCAGGTCTTGCCTTATTTAAAGAAAGAATAATTCTATCGCTGTAATAATAAGAAGACCAACTAGTTAAAATAGAAAAAATAAGAGCAATAACAATAGAAATAGGTCCTAAGTCAAAAGCCATACAAATGTAATAAATAACTAAAGTTACTAAAATTATAAAAATACTAACAATAAATCCAGTTTTTATTTTATTTCGTTTAATATCTTGAAACATAAAAATCCTCCTTTTAGTACATATAGGTTATTGTTAAAGGTAGAATAAAAGTGGACGGAGAAGTAATTCTCCGTCGTCCTGTTCTTCTTCCTTATTTTTGATTAAAATCTACTTTTACATTTTTTCTAGCTTCGTCATTTTCTGCTTCAAATAGACTTTCTTCTTTAAAACCAAACATAGAAGCAATTACGTTAGAAGGGAATGTTTCTAAACTTGTATTATAAATGGTAACTGTGTCATTATAAAATTGTCTAGAAAAAGAAATCTTATTTTCTGTTGTTCTTAATTCTTCCTGTAAATCGGCAAAGCTTTGATTTGCTTTTAAATCTGGATAATTTTCTGAAACAGCTAAAATCGTTTTTAAGGCACTAGAAAGTTCATTATCTAAAGCAGATTTTTCTGCAACTGTATTTGCTTCTGCCCAAGAAGAACGAAGAGAAGTTACTTTTTCTAATACTTCTTTTTCATGTGCCATATAACCTTTTACTGTTTCTACTAAATTAGGAATTAAATCGAATCTTCTTTGTAGTTGAACATCAATTTGACTCCAAGCATTTTTTACATTTTGCCTTTTTGATACAAGGCCGTTATAAATAGCAATAAAAGCGATTACTAAAATAACAACAATGGCTAAAATAATCCATCCCATAACTAATATATCCTCCTTAATTTAAAGTAATATTAGTATATCATATGTTTTTTGTTCCTACAATAGCTAGTATATGAATTCTTTGTAAAAATTATGTGATAAAAAATAGAAAAAAGAAAATTCATAAAATTGACTACGGACATAAGAAAAAAGCTTCCAAAAGCTAGAATAGAAAGAAAAAGCAGAAATTATAAAAAAGACAAATTTATGTAGTACTGAATTTAAGCCTATTATAAGACTAGAAATAAGTGTAGTAGATATAGACAAAAACATAAACAACCGAAACATAAATGCACAAATAACCGAAAAATAATGATACAAATAACCGAAAAACATTGTATAATAAAAAAAATGGTACAATATAATAAAGCACAAGGAGGAGTAGGAGAATGGAAAACTACAAAAATAGAATTGTGGATAAGATTTTAGAAAAAAATTAAAAGGGAAAGGTGCTGTGTTAATTCAAGGACCAAAGTGGTGTGGCAAAACAACAACAGCCGAACAAATTTCTAAAAGCATAATATATATGGCTAAATCCGATGAAAAAGAACAAAATTTAACAATGGCTGAAATTAATCCAAGTCTACTTTTACAAGGAGAGGTACCAAGATTAATTGATGAATGGCAAATTGCACCAAAACTATGGGATGCAGTAAGGTATGAAATAGATCATAGAAATGAAGAAGGACAATTTATATTAACAGGATCTTCTGTTCCTGCAAAAATGGATGATGTTATTCATATAAAATAAAAGAATAAAAAATAGGAGAATTTACTACGGATAGTAGCAAACTCTCTATTTTTTGTGCGTTTAAAAGAAGTAGAAAAAAGAAAGAGTAAAAACCACAAAAACCTAGAGTAGAGAAGAAAAGCAGAGAATATAAAAAAGATCAGAAAACAGGGAAAAATACATAAAAAACAAAAATGTAACAAAAAAGTAAAAAATATTTAATAAATAGAGGCAAAAAGCTATTTCCGTAAATAAGAATATATCATTTTAGCAAAATACTAAAAATACAACAATTTACGACTTCTCTGTAACGAGATATAATAAATATAACGATATATTGTCTTTTTTTGGAGGGGTAGTATGAAACAAGAAAACAAAAAAACAGAAAAAGTGGTAAAAAGTCAGAACAAAAACTTAAAGGTAAAAATAATACCTATGGTGACTGTTCTAATAGCATTAATAGTAGTGGCAGTAATTTTAGGTATACAGTCGGTTAAAACACAAGGAGGAGTAATCACAGCAGAATTAGCCAAAGCAAGAACATATAAGCAAGTAGAAGAAGGAGACGAAATAATAGAAGAAGCACCAAATGTGAGATTTGATGCATTCTTTTTACGCGATTTAAACAATGACGGCTATGCAGAAAGTATAAGAGGAACGTGTAGAGAAATAGGAGAAGAAGATACCTTGTACATGGAGTTAAATGTGCAAACAGAAGGGTACCTAAAAGAGGGAAAAATAACAATAAATGGAGAGAATTTTTACCTACAAACAGCCCTACCAAAGGATGAAGAATTGAAAGACAACTACATAGGAAACAATGTAACAACAATAGAGTTCAATGATATAACCAATGGAACTCAAAAAATGTTAACAGGAGTAGTAAGAAGTGGGGACTATACATACACTTCAGAAAAAGCAGTAGCCATAGGGAAAAATATAAATAATTATAGCAAGGTAAATAGTGTAACTTTAACAGGAATCTATGTAAATGCAGAAGGAGAAGAAACCCCAATTAGTAAAACAGTAGAGTTTGATGTAGATTGGTATGGACAGACAAAAGCAAGCATCTATACAACTAATCAAAGTAAGAATATAGATAATGCCATAGATGAAGAAAATAGAGAACTAAGCTTAGATTTTACAGTATATACAGAAGAAACAGATAGAAAACTAATATTATCCAAAAATCATGTAGAAGGAGAAATCCCAACATTAAATGAATATGCACCAATAAGAGTAGAGTACACAGGAACAAATGGTGTATTTACTTATGATGCAGAAACAAGAAGCTTTCGTATAGATAGAGAAGCAGTAGCAGAAGAAAATGGAGAAGTAACAACAAGTTTATCTAGAAGTAATAGTTATGGAATTAGAGTGGTATATCCACTAGAGGCATACCAGAGTCTTGGAACAGAGACAGTAAGTATAAAAATACCAGTAAGAACCTATTATGAAGGATACAATAACCCAAGTGAAGAATTTACCAATCCATATAGATCTAATATAGCAAGTGCAACCATAGTAGTAAGCTACGAAAAGGAAAGAGGAACAGTATCAGAATTTGAAGTAATAGTAGGAAAAAGAGTATATGATCCAAGTACAAGATATATTGTATCCAAAGAAAAGCCATTAAGGATCTATAACGGAATAAGCGAAGGAGAAACAGGAGATACATATACTGTATTATGGGAAGCATATATAGGAACAGGTAGTGGCTTGCCAGGAATCATTATGAAAGAGACGAAAAATGGAGAAACACAAGTAACCGATACCTTTATCAAAACAGATGCAACAGAGGAAAGTACAGATGATGTAGTAGCTAATGTAGGAATCTATTTTAGTGGAGCAGACAAAATATTAGGAGAAGAAGGATGGATAAAGGTATATGATGAAGAAACAGGAGATTTGATTGTAACATTTACAGCTAGCGATTGGAATAAATACACTAGTGGAAACCCATATAGATATGAGATTCCTGTAAAACATGTAAGAATAGAAACAAGCAATGTAGTAGAAGATGAGAGTTACTTATATACATACCATATAAAAGAAATAGAGGATGATAAAATAACAGAAAAATATGAAAGACAGGCATTTGATACATTGCAATATATTAAATCCACTTTAGTAGGATATTTAGGAGAAAGTTATGTAGATACCGATACTCATCAAGCAAATTATGAAGCTCCAATATCAGTAGCAGAGGTAAGCATTAGTAAAAATACATTATCTACACAAACAACAGAGAAAAACGATAGAATTACCATCGATGCAGTAGCAAATGCAAGTGCAAATCAAGTAGCATGGCAAAATGGAATGTTTTTAGTAAAATTACCAAAAGAAATCATAGATGCCCAAATAAATAATGTAGAAATATTAAATAGCAATGTATCCTTAGAGAGTTATGAACTAATAGAACAAGAAGAGGGGCTATTTATTAAAATAGTAACAAAAAATGATACACCTATGAGTTATAGCATTAATATAGATGTAGACTTAACACCAGACCCAAGAATAGCAACAGTAAGTAGATCCATAGAGTTATATGCAAGTAATGAAAATGGAGCAGATTATTATTACAAAGCAAAAGACCAATATGATGTAAATAACAATTTAAATACAGAAGAAAATGTAAACTATGATACAGCAAGTATTAGCATGGTATCGCCAAATAGCTTGTTAACGAACCAAACTGCAAGTGAATATGACAATAGAGGGAGTGAAGTAGTATCACCAGAAATAGCAGATATAAAGCCAGTATATGCAATAGTAGACCAAGAAACAGAAGAACAAACGGTAAAAATAGGAGTACAAATAAAGAATAACTATGCTAGTACAATAAGTGAAATAAAAATTTTAGGAAAGATACCATTTGAAGGAAATAGTTATGTGTTGAGTGGAGGAGATTTAGGCTCTACCTTTACAACAAAAATGATCAATACAGGAATAGAAATACCAGAAGAGTTACAAGCATATGCGACTGTATATTATTCAGAAAAAGAAAATCCAAGCAATGATAGAGAAAATGCAGAAGATGGTTGGAAAACAGCAGAGCAAGTAAGTAACTGGGATAATATAAAAAGTTATATGATAGATTTAGGCGACTATGTAATGAATACAGGAAAAGAATATGTATTTTATTACACAGTAAAAATACCACATGGACTAGAGTTTAATAAGGTAGCCTATAGCCACCATGGAGTCTATTTCTGCCTAGATACAGATCAAGGAAAATATAGAACGCAAACAGAACCAAATAAATTGGGACTAAGAATAGCAGAAAAATATAACTTAGGATTAACAAAATATCAAATAGGAAAAGATAAATTCGTGCCAGGAGCAACTTACAGTATAACAGATGTAGCAACAGGAGAAACAAAAACGGGAGTAACAAATGCACAAGGAACCCTAAACATAACCAATTTATATGCAGAAAAAGAATATGAAATAAGAGAGATAAAAACACCAGATGACTATGAATTAAACGAAGAAGTCATAAGGTTTATTGGTCATGTAGACGAAGAAGGAACTTTAAGTGTAGAAGTAACTAGTGGAACGCCAAGAGGAGAAGTAACAGTAAGTAAAGAAGCAGAAGAGGACTATAAAGTAGGAATTAACGTAGAAGATGAAGCAAAAGCAACATTGAAAATAGAAAAGAAGGAGGAAGGAACAGAAACAGCGGTACAAGGAGTACGTTTTAAAGTAACAGGAAAAGGATTATCAGAAAGTGGAAAAACAGCAACAACTAATGCAAATGGAGAAATCAGTATAAAAGGATTATCGATTAATCAAGAATATACCCTAGAAGAAGTAAGAGTACCAGAAGGGTATTATTTCGTGAGCCCAATAAAATTTACCATAGTAAATGAAAATGGAAATTACAGAGTGAACTTTGTAGAAGGAACAGAGAGTATAACATCTAATACAATAACAGAAGAAGATAGTATCCCAACCTTACATTTAACCATAGAAAATGAAAAAATACCAACCTATAGCTTACAATTAGTAAAAGTAGAAAGAACAACAGAAAGCACATTAAGTACAGATGAATTAATGGCAAAAGCAGAAACAAACTTTGCTAATACAGAAGTAGAATACTTGGCAGGAGCAAAATTTAAACTATACAAAGGAACAGAAGAAGTAGGAGAATACATAACAGACGAAACAGGAACTGTAACCATAGAGGGACTATACCAATATGAAGAAGAAAAAGGAATAGACCAAACTTATACCTTAAAAGAAGTATTGGCTCCAGCTGGCTATGCAAAAGTAAAAGATATTGTATTTGAAGTGGAAGAAATAGACGGAAAATTAGTATTAAGAGAAACAAATGAAGCGGGAGAAGAAACAGAAAGTACAAGATATACAACAGAAGGAAATACGATAAAACTAGTAGTAGAGGATAGTCCATCCTTTAAACTAATCAAAAAAGATGCAGAGACAAAAGAAGTATTAGCAGGAATAAAATTTGCTATCTATAATGTAGATGATGGAACAGAACAACTAGCAAGAAATAGCAAAGGAGAAATTATAGGAACAAAAGAAACCATCAAAGGAAGAGAATACTATGTAGTAGAGACAGATGAGAAGGGGGAGCTAACAGCAGACTTACCAGAAGGATTATATAAAGCAGTAGAAGTAGAGGCACCAGAGAAATATAATCTAGCAGGACAAATCTATTACTTTGGAATAGGAGCAAGTAGGGAAGCACCAACTACAATAGGAGTAACACAGGCAACTAGTATAGGAGGAAGTAGAGTAGATAGAATTAACTCAGTAGCAGCAACAAGTGATGGAGGGTATATCGTAGGAGGATATTTTGAAAGCAGTAGTATCACAGTAGGAGACTATACCCTAATAAATGCAGGTAGTAGAGATGGAATGTTAATCAAATATGGCAGTGAAGGAGAAGTAGAATGGGCAAGAAGTGTAGGAGGAAATGATTATGACTATATTCACTCAGTAGCAGCAACAAGTGATGGAGGGTATATCGTAGGAGGACGTTTTGGAAGTGGTAGTATCACCATAGGAGAGTATACCCTAACGAATACAGGTAATTCTAATGGAATGGTCATCAAATATGACAGTGAAGGAGAAGTAGAATGGGCAAGAAGTATAGTAGGAAGTGATTCTGATCATATTAACTCAGTATCAGCAACTAGTGATGGAGGGTATATTGTAGGAGGAGATTTCTATAGGCATAGTATCACCATAGGAGAGTATACCCTAACGAACGCAGGTAGTTCTGATGGAATGGTGATCAAATATGACAGTGAAGGAGAAGTAGAATGGGCAAGTAGCATAGGAGGTAGCGGAGCTGATTATATCAACTCAGTCACAGAAATAAGTGATGGAGGATATATTGTAGGAGGATACTTCCATAGTGAAAGTATCATGATAGGAGAGTATACCATAATAAATACAGATTATAGCACAAACTATCAATTTTCTGATGGAATGGTAATTAAATACGGCAGTAATGGAGAAGTAAAATGGGCAAGTAGCATAGGAGGTAGCAGAGCTGATTATATCAACTCAGTCACAGCAACAAGTGATGGAGGATATATTGTAGGAGGATATTTTACAAGTGAAAAAATCACCGTAGGAGACCATACCCTAACAAAACCAGGAAGTGTTAAAGGTGGAATGGTAATCAAATACAGCAGTAATGGAGCAGTAAAGTGGGCAAGAAGTGTAAGAGGAAGTCAGGGTGATTATATTAACTCAGTAGCAGCAACAAGTGATGGAGGGTGTATCGTAGGAGGATATTTTACAAGTGAAGATATCACCGTAGGAGACTATACCCTAACAAATGCAGGTAATAATGATGGAATGATAATCAAATACAGCAGTAGTGGAAAAGTAGAATGGGCAACTAGCATAGGAGGTAGTGATAATGATTATATCAACTCAGTCACAGAAATAAGTGATGGAGGGTATATCGTAGGAGGATATTTTAGAAGCAGTAGTATCACGGTAGGAGACTATACCCTAATAAATGCAGGTAATGATGATGGAATGGTCATCAAATATGAAAAAATAGAATTAAATAACCCTATAACCCTACAAGCACAAAGTATAGGAGGAAGTAGCCCTGATTATATTCACTCAGTAGCAGCAACAAGTGATGGAGGGTATATCGTAGGAGGATATTTTAGCAGTAGTATCACGGTAGGAGAGTATACCCTAACGAGTGCAAAAGCAGGTTATGCTGATGGAATGGTCATCAAATATGGCAGTGAAGGAGAAGTAGAATGGGCAAGAAGTCTAGGAGGAAGTGATTATGGTTATATTACCTCAGTAGTAGCAACCAGTGATGGAGGGTATATTATAGGAGGATCTTTTCAAGGTAAAAGTATCACGGTAGGAGAATATACCCTAATAAATGCAGGTAGAAGAGATGGAATGGTCATCAAATATAACAGTGAAGGAGAAGTAGAACGGGCAAGAAGTGTAGGAGGAAGTGATTATGATTATATTAATTCAGTAGCAGGAACAAGTGATGGAGGGTATATC
>CALXAQ010000127.1 GCA_944386335.1 uncultured Clostridia bacterium
AAAAAATACTGACCGAAAAAATCGGTTTTTTTTTAATCTATTTTTTCTTTTTACCATTTTATCCATCTTATCACTAACTTCTTTACATAGCAAGTGTTTTGGAGAACTTTTTAATTTCTTGTCCCACTTAAGTCATAGATAAGTGGGACATAAAAAAATATTTGTACTTAATTATTAAAAATAAAAATATTTGTAGGAAAATTTCTATATTTTTGTTATACTAAGAAAAAAATATAGGAGGTAATAATGATGACACCACATAATGAAGCAAAAAAAGAAGATATTGCAAATATTGTTATTATGCCAGGCGATCCTCTACGTGCTAAATATATTGCTGAAAATTTTTTAACAGATTATAAACTAGTAAACTCTGTTAGAAATATGTTTGCTTATACAGGAAATTATAGAGGAAAAAGAATAACTGTTATGGCTTCTGGCATGGGTATGCCTAGTATGGGAATTTATTGTTATGAATTATATCAATTCTATAATGTAGAAAAAATTATTCGTATAGGTTCTTGTGGTACTTTTATACCAGATTTAAAAGTATTAGATATTATTTTAGTAGAAAATTCTTATACTGAAGGAAATTTTGCCCTTGCTATGAACAATAGTACTTGTCATCTAGCAAGTGCTAGTCCTCAATTAAATCACATTATTGAAAGAACAGCACAAAATATGCATGTGTCACTTGCAAAAGGAACCACCCTTTGTAATGAATATTTTGATCCTTATCAAAAAGACCTAAAACCACTTTTTGAGCGAATTCCAAAGGATATTTCTTTAATTGGTTCCGAAATGGAAGCTTTTGCTCTATTTTATACTGCTCAAACATTAAAAAAGCAAGCTAGCTGTTTATTAACTGTAGTAGATTCTAATTTTGAAAAAAAAGAAATTTCTGCTGAAGAAAGACAAACTTCTTTAAATCAGATGATTCAACTAGCTCTGGAAAGTACTTTATTCATTTAATTTTAATCGCACCAAAAAAGAGGGTATCTTAGACCCTCTTTTCTATCCTATACAAAGCACATTTCTTATTTGGTAATAGATAATACTTTATATTTTATAATTCCTGCTGGAGCCTTTACTTCTACAATTTGATTTTTCTTTGCTCCCATTAAAGCTGCTCCTATAGGTGATTCATTTGAAATTTTATTTTGTGATAAATCCACTTCTGTGGAACCCACTATTGTATAAGTTTCCTCTTCTTCAAAATCCATGTCTAATACTTTTACAACATTTCCCACTTGTACTGTTTTTGTATCTATTTCTGATTCATCTATAATTTTAGCATACCTTACTTTATTTTCTAAATCTGCAATTTTCGCTTCGTTCTCTGCTTGAGCTGTTTTTGCTTCATCATACTCAGAATTTTCTGATAAATCTCCAAAACCTAATGCTACTTTTATTCTATCTGCAATCTCAGCTCTTTTTTCTGTTCTTAAATATTCTAGTTCTTTCTCTAACTTTTCATAACCTTCTTGAGTTAACAATACTTCTTTATTTTCTTCCATTGCAATTCCTCCTTTAACGTCTTTCTCACCGCTTTTATATATTAATCTACATCCTTTTATTTGTCAAGAATTTTTTACAATTTAATAATTCGTTTTGATCAATTTTTCCGTTTATTCCTATCAAATTTCTAATTTTTACTTTCTCTTGCTCCATTTTTCTTACATTTCCTTCATAATTCATTGAAAATGAAATTTCACTTGCCTTTATAGCTAGAGAAGTGAAATTTTTTTCTAATTGCTTATTTTTTATATTTATCACATCAAAACTTTGTATAATGATTCCTTCAAATCCTTTTTTGTTAATTATTTTTTCTTCTGTACAATTTATCACAATTGCTTGCCTATTTATCTGGTAAGAATCTATTTTTTCCTCAGAAAAATCTAGATTGATTATCCATTTTGCTCTACTTAAACTTTTCCTTTTATTATTCGACACAGTTAACCAAATTCCTTTTTCTTTTTGACATTTTTCTTCTAATTTTTGAAAAAAGTTTAAATTCGGTGTTACAATGTTTACTGTTTTTACTTTTTCTAAAAAGTAGCATATTATTTGCTTATTTTCTTCGCTTGCTTTTTCAGCACAAAAATATATTTCCTGCAACTGAAGATTTTTAGGATCTTCCTGCATTTTTTCTAACAAATACGTAAGCACAAGTGGCAAACTTATCTTTTTAAATGCTTCTATATTAACTGCTTTTTCTTTCCAATTTTCTTTTAAAAACTCTGTTTCCTTTGAAAAAATAACTCTTACAATAGAACCACGTTCTTTTTCTACTTTTCTTTTCAGTTTTTTAAAAGTATTTTTATGCTCTATATTAGGTATTGTATATAAATAACTATTCTCTCCTATTACCTTGCTTTTTATTCTATTTTGTTTATATACTATCCATCTTCTAAGTTTTTCCCACCACATTTTTGATTTTTCTTCTATTTTTTCTTTTTGTACATATATGTTTTGCAAAAATATCACCTACCATATAATACCCCTATTATATGGCAGATGACAGAAAAATATGTTTTCTGTATAAAATTTTATGGTATTTGTAATTCTTCCGCAATAATACTCCAAACGCTTTCTAGTTCCATATCCTTTTCCCAGTAAGCTGCTCCTGCTAATTCATATTTTTTTACTAAATTTAATCTTTCCTTTAGAGAATTTATGTCTTCTATCCACATTTTATAAACAATACCATCTTCTGTATATTCTACATAATTTTGTTTTAAATCTTCATTCCAATTTCTTTGCACTTCTGTTGGTAATACAGTATCTATATTTTTCATAGAAACGACAGAACTATCTACTTCTCCACTTTGTTCTTTCCATAAACGTGTATAAAAAGGTATTCCCAAAATAAGTTTTTCTGCCTCTACTTCTTCTTGTCCTAAAAATTTTTTAATATTGGTCTCTACCCAATCTCCACCTGCTGTTGTTCCTTCTTTTGGAGAAGTAGCACCATATTGATCGTATCCCATAAATACAATATAATCTGCTTCTTTTCCTATCACATGCCTATCATAACATAAAGACCAATCTTCACTACCATCTGGTGCTGTAACATCTACAGATAATACTCTTCCATATTCTCTTAGTCTTGGTGCTAATTCAATGATAAAGCGAGAAAACATATCTTTATCTTTTTCATAAATATTTTCAAAATCTATATTAATACCATCAATCTCATAATTCATAGTTAATGCTACAATATTATTAATTAATGTTTCTCTTAAAGCATAGTCATTTAATATTTCTGATGTAGTTTCTTTCATAGAATTATTAGAAACCATTGCCCATACTTTATAATCATTATTACGAGCCCATGTAATATAGTTTTCTCCTGCTTGTCCAATATTTATATCCAATTTTCCTTTTCCCAGTCTTGTTAATGCAGCAAAAGTTGGAGAAACTACATTAATACCTTCTATCTTCTCTGTTCTAGTTGGTGCTGTTACATATTCCGAATAATAATCCCATACCATACTAATATTGCCTTCTATTTGTTTTCCTTTTTTCATTTCATCTCTTATTGTTCTTATATTTCCATAGTCTTTTGTATAGCCAATCTTACCTTGTGCTGTTCTTACTTTTGCCCATCCGTCTTTTTCTTCTATTAAAATTACGCTACTTCCTTTTTTTACAGTATCTAATGTTTTAGAAAAAAAGGTTGGCTTATATTTAATGTTAGTGTCTTTTGTACTAGTTGCCATTTTTTGTTCTCTATCTAAAGAATCAATGGTTATTATTTGACTTTCTGGATGATATACTACATCTATATTATAAACTGTTTCCATTTCAGAAAAAGGAAGATAAAAGGTTTGTTCTGTTCTAGTGGCTGCTCCATAAATATTTACTTCTGAGCTATTTATATACATAGATTTTTCTTCTAATTTTAGAGTTGCTATTTTCGTATCTGAACCTGTAATTATTTGGTTATATTGATTATCATAAAAAATATTTTCGTCGAAAAAATTTGCTATATCTTTAGAAGAAAAATACACAATATTATTCTCATCCACATAAGGTTCGTATTTTAAACTAGTTGTAACATCCTTTTGATTAATCATTACTTTTAATTTCCCTTCCAATTCGTCCTTACAATAGTTTGGGGCTGTATTAATAATAATTGCTACTATTACAATAAATAATGTAATTATCATTATTTTTTTAAAATTTCTACTTCTTTGTTTTCCTTTTTTTTGTGCTCTTTTTGCCTTCATATGTACTCCTTTTCTTTTTTCCTATTATTTCGATTTTTCTTTATTAATATACCACATAAATACTTTTTCGTGAACCTTTTTTACAAAATTTTAATATTTTCCTCCATATTTTCCTTAAGTGCCAAAATATTTTTTATCCTGTATAGATTTTGTTTTTTTGGAAAATATATAAATAGAATGAAACAGGTTTATAGATTTCCTAAAAAATCTAAATTTTTTATAGATAAGGATGATAAGTATGGAAAAACATATTACAGTAACTGGTTCTTCTACAGTTTCTTGGAAGGATGCTATTGTACAAACTATTGCAGAGGCATCTAAAACCATAGATTATCTAGGAGAAGTAAAAATTTTAGATCAACGAGCAAAAGTAAGTGGTAAAAAAATCACAGAATATTTCGTAGATCTAGATATTAGCTTTACTATTGATAGAGACAGAGATTAGAATTTTTTATATTAATTTATAAGGAGGAAAAAATATGACAAATCCTATAGAAACTCCATCTACTTATAGCAATTATGTAGATAAGAAATCTCCTAATTCTCCTATTTTACGAAATTGTTTTAATGCTTTTTGGGTAGGAGGACTGATTTGTTCCATTGGACAAATTATTTTTGACTTTTGTAAATATCAGGGATTAGAAACAGTATCTGCCAATACTGTAGTTTCTATTGTTTTAATCGGCATTGCAGCTTTTTTAACTGGTTTAAATATTTTTAATAAGATTGGAAAATTTGCCGGTGCTCGGTTCTTTAATTCCTATTACAGGTTTTGCTAATTCTATTGTTTCCCCTGCTATAGAATATAAATCAGAAGGATATGTAATGGGTGTAGGAGGAAAGATGTTCACAGTAGCAGGTCCCGTGCTAGTATTTGGCATTTCAGCCTCTGTTATTGTTGGTATTATTGCTACTTTTTTTGTATAGTAATAAGAAAGGATATGATATTTATGAATAGAATTGGAAAACAAACACTTTGTCTAGATAAAAAACCTCTTATTTTACAAACTGCTTCTATTGTTGGTCCTAAAGAAGCACAAGGTCCTATGGCTAGCTATTTTGATCATTGTTTAGAAGATGAATTCTGGGGAGAAAAAAAAAAAAAAAAAGCAGAAAGTAAAATTATTAAAGAGACTGTTAATTTAGCAATTAGCAAGTCTGGTATTAGTAGTAGTTCCATCGATTTTTGTTTTGCAGGCGATTTACTAAATCAATGTATTTCTTCTAGCTTTGGTCTACGCGATGTAAATATTCCTTTTTTTGGTGTTTTTGGTGCCTGTTCCACTTTTGTAGAAAGTATGACATTAGGTAGCATTTTTGTAGAAGCAGGTGCTGCTAATCATGTTATTTGTGCTACTTCTAGCCATTTTTGTAGTGCAGAAAAGCAATTTCGTTTTCCTTTAGAATTAGGAAATCAGAGACCTCCAACTTCTCAGTGGACCGTTACTGGTGCAGGTTGTAGTATTTTATCAAGTTCTGGAGAAGGACCTCGTATTACACATGTAACTCCTGGAAAAATTGTAGATATGGGAATTAAAGATGCCAATAATATGGGTGCTGCTATGGCACCTGCAGCTTTTGATACCTTAATGGCTCATTTTGAGGATACTGGCAGAAAACCTAGTGATTATGACGCTATAGTTACAGGAGATTTAGGTTATATTGGAAAAGATATTTTAGAAGATCTGTGCAAAACAAAAGGTTATAATATCAGTCATAATTATGATGATTGTGGAGTCCTTATGTTTGATAAATTAGAACAAGATACCCATTCTGGTGGTAGTGGTTGTGCTTGTATTGCTACTATCTTTTCTGGATATTTTTATAAACAATTACAAGAAGGAAAAATTAAAAAAATGTTATTAATTGCTACAGGTGCTCTTATGAATTCTACTAGTTCTCAACAAGGAGAAAGCATCCCTGGAATTGCACATGCTATTGCTATTGAAGCTTAAATAAGGAGGTTTTACAGATGGAATTTTTACAAAGTATTGACTGGATGCAATTACTTCGCTGTTTCATTATAGGTGGTCTTATTTGTATTGTAGGTCAAATTTTAATTGATAAAACTAAATTAACACCTGCCAGAATTTTGGTTGTATTTGTTACTCTTGGTGTTATATTGGGTGGTCTTGGTATTTATAAATATATTATTGATTTTGCAGGATGCGGTGCTACTGTTCCTTTAACTGGATTTGGTGCAAATCTTGCCAAAGGTGCCATAGAAGAAGTACAAAATTCAGGTCTTCTTGGTGCTTTCATTGGTGGTGTAAAAGCTTCTGCTGGTGGGATCGCTGCTGCTATATTCTTTGGATATTTAGCTTCTCTTATTAGCAAACCTAAAATGAAAAAACAATAATGAAAGCCTAATCCAACTAATAAGCAAAGATAACGACTTGCATCTCTTCCAAAAAATTATGTTGTCTACCACCTAAAGTGAGGTAAATAAGTACTCTACCTCACTTGTTCATTTTTTTATTTCTATTGTTTATATTCTAATATACTAATTCTATGCTCTAATTTCTTTATATCATTTTGTTGTAAGTCTTGTTTTTCCATTTGTTCTACTCTAGTTTCATATAATATATCCAGTTTTCTTCCGTACTCTTCTTCTAAAACTGCAATTCTCTGACTTAATGTTCTCAATTCTTTTGTTAATCTTTTATCCAGTTCATCTATTCTCTTTTCTATTGCCTCAAATCTTGGTTCTAACAATGTTATTACTTTTTCTGCTACTTGTTCTGTTACTCTCTCTATGACCTTATCTATTACTTTCTCTGTTATTTGTTCTGTTATTTCTCCTGTTACCTTCTCTGTTACTCTCTCTCCTACCTGTTCTGTTATTTCTCCTGTTACTTTCTCTGTTACTTTTTCTGTTATTTCTCTTGTCAATTTTTCACCAAACTTATCTAACACTTTTTCTAGTATTTGCCATTGTTTTTCATCATTCATAAGCACGCTCCTTTCTTTACTTATCAGTTAATTCTTGTCTATTATATAAAATCAGATTTGCTCTGTCAAAGTTTATTTTCTTTCTTTTTTCTTTTGTTTACTAATTCCTCCTCTCTTTTTCTTTGTTTTTCTTTTTATTTTACGAGAAAGTATATTTTTTATAAAAACTTTCTATATAAAATTCATTTACTAAGATTTTTCTATGTTTATTTGTGAGTTCTTTTGGGGTATTCTTTTGAGAATAAAAGATATTTTATAGAACACCAAAATATAATTTTTGTTTTATGCTGTTTATTGAAAAAATTTTTACAGTATGAAATATTAACTTACAACAAAAAAATAAATGCAATCCAGTTTTACATAATTGAACCACATTTATTTAATCACATATGTTCCCATATTGCAAGTATTTTCGTACTTCAAATTTCTGCTTATTTCTAGCTTTTTCGACAAGTTAGTTGGTGTATTTTATCTAATATATCGTACCAACTATAGACTCTGGTTACATTTCTTCCTTCTACCTTTATATTATAACATGCTGAGAAGCACAATACTGGCATTTTGGTTTCTATTTCTTTTACTTCCTTTTCCGAATCTTCTATCATAACATCTATATAATTTCCTACACAATATTTCAATTTGCTTTCTTCTGTAAAAATAAGTCTATCATAAATAATATAATTTTTTTCTAACCATTCTTTTGTAAATTCTGGCATTTTACCACTCTCTTCTTGGGGAAGTCCATATTCATTTCTAGCTGTTATAATATAAATTTCATTTCCTTCTTGCTTTAACTGTCGTATCACATCTGCTGCAAATTCCCTTACTGAATAATTTCTTACGTAATCTTCTAAATATTGATTCCAAAAAGATAAGGTTTGCTCATCTGTCCAAGAAAAAGCTTCCTTCTCATCATAATACTCTGTTTGTATTTTCATTGGTATGCCATTTTCTACATTAAATTTTGTTCCGTAGTCACATAAGAATTGCTCTAAATTTGTTAATACTCCATCAATATCAATTCCGATTCTCATTAATTTTTCCTCCCTATCAAAGGCTTACTTGTTTTTTTGCATAAAAAAACCAATTGCATTATATCGCAACTGATTTTTATTGTCTATTCTTTTTTATGCTTTTTTTGCAATTTCAGCTAAATTAGCAAATGCCTTTTCATCATTTACAGCTAACTCTGCAAGCATTTTTCTGTTAATCACTACGTTTGCTTTTTTTAGACCTGCTATCATTTTACTATAAGTTGTTCCATTCATTCTGGCAGCAGCATTAATTCTTGCAATCCATAATTTTCTAAAATTACTTTTCTTATCTTTTCTACCTACATAAGCATATGCTCCAGATTTCATAACAGCTTGTTTTGCCATTCTAAATCTATAATGTTTTGCTCCATAGTAACCTTTTGCTCTTTTTAATACTTTTTTATGTTTTTTACGTGTAATTCTTGCTGTTTTTACTCTTGCCATTTTTATTCACCTTCCTTATTCTCTGTTTGTTTAGTTACCATATGGTAATAATTTTTTAATTCCTGCTTCACATGTTTTGTCTGCATAAGCATCTTGTACTTTTCCTCTTGATTTCGCTCTTGATGTTTTATTAGCTAAAAGATGTCTTCTATTAGCCTTTGTTCTTTTTACCTTATTATTTGCTGTATAAGAATATCTTTTTTTTGCAGCTTTATTTGTTTTTAACTTTGGCATAATCTTTCCTCCTCTTTCCTTTTTGCTAATTAATTTATATTTTACTAGCTTCATTTATCTGTTTTTTTCGCTAGTATAATAAACATATTTTTACCCTCTAATAAAGGTTTTTTCTCTGGAACAGCAATATCTGATAATTCTTCTATAAAATGATTTAGCTCTTCCTCTCCTAATTTTAAGTAATTTAATTCTCTTCCTCTAAAGCGAACTGTTACTTTTACTTTGTTACCATCTTCAATAAATTTTCTAGCATTTTTTACTTTAAAGCCAAAATCGTGTTCTTCTATATTAGGAGTAATTCTAATTTCTTTTAATTCAAAAGTTTTTTGTTTTTTCTTCGCTTCCTTTTCTCTTTTGGCTTGTTCAAATTTATATTTTCCATAATTCATTAGCTTACAAACTGGCACTTCTGCATTTGGTGCTACTAATACTAAATCTAATTTTTTTTCATAAGCCATATCTAATGCTTCATTTAAAGAAATTGGCCCTATTTTGTTACCTTCGTTGTCAATAATTTGAACTTTATTAGCTCTAATCTGCTCATTAATTGGTAAATCTTGTTTGATATAAAACACCTCCAATATTTTTTCCCTAAAAAAAAGATTGACACACATGCCAATCCACTCTCATTTTTCTTAAAAGTTTACAAAAAACACTTAAGTTTGATAACCTTTTTCCACAAAGATAAGGTGAGAAGTGGATAACTTCTTCTTAGAATGTACTTATCATAATATATTTTTATGCATTTGTCAATACTTTTTTAACTTTTTATGGCATTTTTCTTGACTTTTTCCTAGTTTTGTATTAGAATAATAAAGCATTTAGGAGATTTTACATCTTTCTAAATTTCTTTTTACGTTCATATGGTTTTGTTTAAAGCTTCTCCCCGGTGGTTTTAAGCAAGATTTCATATATATAAATAATTATTTTATGAATGGAGGGTATTTATTACCATGAACAATACAACACATAGTGTAAAAAAGAATGAAATTCAAAGAAAATGGTATGTAATTGATGCTGCTAATAAACCTTTAGGTAGAGTTGCATCAGAAGCTGCTAAATTATTAAGAGGAAAACATAAACCAACTTTTACTCCTCATATGGATGTTGGTGATCATGTTATTATTATCAATTGTAAAGATGCCGTTTTAACAGGCAGAAAATTAGACCAAAAAGTTTATAAACATCATTCTGGTTATATTGGTGGAATGAAAGAAACTTCTGCAAGAGTAATGATGGAAAATAAACCAGAAAAAGCAATGATGCTTGCAGTAAAGGGTATGCTTCCACACAATAGTCTTGGAAGACAAATGGTAAGAAAATTAAGAGTATATGCTGGTAGTGAACATGAAAACATTGCTCAAAAACCAGAAGTTTGGGAGGTAAAATAGTATGGCTAAAGCAAAAACAGAAAAAATTACATTCTATGGCACAGGAAGAAGAAAAAAGTCAATTGCTAGAGTAAGACTTTTAGAAGGTTCTGGTGTTATTACAGTAAACGGAAAAAATATTGATGAATACTTTGGTTCAGAAGTATTAAAAGTAATTGTAAAACAACCTTTAACTGCTACTAACACACTTACAAAATATGATGTTATTTGTACAGTAACAGGTGGTGGATTTACTGGTCAAGCAGGTGCTATTCGTCATGGTATCGCAAGAGCATTAAATGAAGCAAATTCTGAATACAGACCAATTTTAAAATCTAATGGATATCTAACAAGAGATCCTCGTATGAAGGAAAGAAAGAAATATGGTCTTAAGAAAGCTCGTAAAGCACCACAATTCTCAAAAAGATAAACAAAATCCTTTTTACAAAAGGCTACAAACAAAGCGGTAATCATTGGTATTACTGCTTTGTTTTATTTTTTTATTAAAATTACTACGTAATATATCTTAATGACTATCCAATGATTTGTTTAATATAAATCAGAAAAGTGACCTATATTTGAATATTTCTAATAATTAGTCATATATATGAAAAAGTAGTTAGCGTTTATTTCCTAACTACTTTTTATATGTTTTTCAATTCATGGCTTCCATGCTTTCTGTTTCAGTTTCAATAGTCCCATCCTCATTTAAAACTATATACTTTTCATATGGAAAACCTTCGTTTCCTGCACCATATAATCTAACAACTACTTTGTTATCTATAATTTGTATTTGAGATGCCTCTATTGATTCAAAATCAATATTTCCATTTGTTCTATATATTATTTTTCCATCCAATCCAACTTTCATAATTGCATCTTTGTTATCATTTCCAATTAATATTATCGAATCAGATGTCATATTTAAATTAATTTTTTCCCCAACTATTATAGGTTCTATTATATTTTCTCCATTTTCTAAATTTATCAAATATAAATCGTTATCAATTACAATAGCTAATTGTGAAGAATTATAATCTAAAGGTCCTTGCACATTTGGGTTACTTGAATTAACGTCAAACTCTCTATTCCATATCTTTTTAAATTCTTTATCAAAATAATCTATATAAACGTGTTTTAATTCTATATCATATGTAGTTACAATATAATGTTGGAAATCAGGTGTTATAAATAGTTTTTTAATGGTATTTTTAGATACATTATTATATGTAATTAAACCATAAGTTCTATACATATTAAAAGCACTAAAATTAAGATTAGATTGATTATCTAAAGTTATTTTATAAAATGGATCAAATTCATAATTTGCTTCACTATCATAATCTTCACCAAGTACAGGTGTACTCATTTTTAAAAAAAAAAAAAAAATATATTCTGCAACAGTTTTTATTTTGTCTGCATTAAATCTATACATATCATTTGACGTTAATTGAACAATATTAATAGCATTTGCAACAGGTAATATATAATCTGTACCATCAATACTAAAATTATCTACATTATTAAATCTTCCATATAATGTAATAACATCCCCCTTAGTAAGTCTTTTATTTAATTGTTTTCCTTCAACAACAATCAAATTATTTTCTGGCCAATCTGATACAGCCATATTTTCAACATCATATCCTGTATATACTGATGTTTCTCCCGTGGAGTAGTCATAAGCCATTGTACCACCTTGAACCGCTAAAACTTCAAATTCATTATCGGTAGATTTTAATACTTTTAGAATAATTACATTTGTTTCTATTTTTGAACCCTTAAATATTTGTGGGTAACGCTGAAAATTAGAAATGGCCACATAAGAAAAATAATTATTATCAAAATAATCTATTATAGTTGATTGTGTTGCATTAAACTTCTCATCATCTGCTTTTAAATTTGAAAAACTTGTTGTGTCTGTGTTTTCTTCCAGATTTAAATTCGTATTAGTCTCTTGTATGTTACTATCTAATGTGCTGTTATTCATGTTAGTTTGGTTATTATCATTTAATTTTAAGACTAAAAATATAATAATTGCAACTAATGCAATAATTATTACAGCTATAATAATAGGAACAATCATTTTCTCTTTCTTTTTATTTTCTATTTTTTCTCCTTTTTTATTCTCCATATTTTATTCCCCTTTCTATTATTGTTTCTTTTGTTTTTATAATATCCTTTACTTATTTCTTTTAAATAAGCCTCTATTTCTTCCTGTGTCCAATATTACTCCATACTTTTCTTCCTTCCATATTTTACTTTAAAAAACCTTTGATAATTTCTTGCTCTGCCTGCTCTTCTGTTAATCCTAACGTCATTAATTTAATTAGTTGGTCTCCTGCTATTTTTCCAATAGCTGCCTCATGTATTAAATTAGCGTCTACATGATTTGCCGTAATTTCCGGTGTAGAAGTAACCGTTGCATGGTCTTTAATAATGGCATCACATTCCACATGTCCAAAGCAAGCTGAATTTCCATACACTTTAGAATCAAAAATTTGCTTAGAATTTCCTATTGCTACAGACCTAGAAGTAACATGCGTACTCGCATTTTGTCCATTTAAATTTACTTCAAAAATAGTTTTTGCCATTTGCTCTCCATGTGTCATAATCTTCTCTGTAATGACAAAGTTTGTATTATCTCCTATTAGGTTTCCTTTTGTTGTTCTTATCGTAGAGTCTACTCCTTTAATTTGTACGCTATCCATTTCTAAGGAACTTCCTTCTTTTAGGGTTACTTCTGTAATAGGATTTAATATTCTTTTTCCTGTTCCTTCTCCTTCCCCATAGTGTTTTTCATAGTATTTTACTTTTGCTCCTTCTTCCAAAAAGAAACGATGGATACCATCATGCCTTGAATCATTACAATGGTCATTATGAATGCCACAACCTGCTATGATAATAACATTTGCATTTTTTCCTATATAAAAATCGTTATAAACCACATCTGTTAATCCACTTTCTGTAATAATAACTGGGATATGTACAAATTCTAATTTTGTATTTTCTTTTACGTAAATATCTATTCCAGAAACATCTTTTTTTGTAATAATGTTAATATTTGGTGTTATTTTTCTTTCTATGCCTTTTCCATTTTTTCGAATATTATAAGCTCCTTCAAACTCTCCTTTTACCCCTGTTACCTGTTCTAATAATGTTTTATCTATTTTATCCAAATTCTTAATCACTCCTCTCTCTTCTATTTCTTGCACTTTTTATGTGCTAATTTGCAACAATCTGCTTTTTGCAAAACTTCTCCTAATAGTTTTTCTTTCTCCCCTATTTTCTTTATTTTTCCGTTTGTCATTAAAACTATTTTATCTGCTATATTTAAAATTCTTTCTTGATGGGTAATAATAAGGGTTGTTCCCTTTACCATTTTTCTAATTTCTTCAAAAATAGCAATTAAATTTTGGAAACTCCATAAATCAATTCCTGCCTCTGGTTCATCAAAAATGGTAAGCTTAGAATTTCTTACTGCTACTGTTGCAATTTCAATTCTTTTTAATTCTCCTCCTGACAAAGAGCCATTAATTTGTCTATCTACATACTCTTTCGCACACAAACCTACTTTTGATAAAATATCACAAGCTTCTTTTCTCGTAATTTCTTTTTGTGCAGACAATTTTAATAAATCGTACACCGTAATTCCTTTAAATTTAACTGGTTGCTGAAAAGCAAACCCAATTCCTAGATTGGCTCTTTCTTCTATCTTTTTATGAGTAATATCTTGTCCATCTAAAAAGATAGCTCCTTTATCTGGCTGTTCTATTCCCATAATGATTTTTGCTAAAGTAGATTTTCCGTGAGCCATTTGGACCAGTAATGGCAATAAATTGATCTGTTTCTAATGTTAAGCTAACATGGTCTAATATTTTTTTATTTTCTCTTGTAAAACATATATCTTTTAATTCTAACATTTTCCTTCCTTTCTATTTTTTATGATTCTATATTTTCTTTGATAAATTGTTTCTGCCTGCATTATATCACAAATTAGCATTGTCTGTAAAGGCTAGAAAAAACCAGAATGTAAAAATACACTTCTGGTTTTTATTCTATCACATCTACTAATCCTTCCGTTGTCATACCTTCTAAATTATAATACGTATTTGGTGTTGTCCCTACAATAACCGCTTCTGCTAACAATACTTGATTCGTAATTTCTTCTTCCATCGTCTCAAATGGTGTTAAAACAATCACCGTACATTTTACCTCCAAATAAATGCGATGCATAGTTTGATTAATTCCAGCTGATGAAAATTCTGACTTTAAATCTGTTAGAACGCTACCAATCGTACACATTCTTACCTTTACTTGTGGTCCTCTTCCTGCTAGCAATTTACTTCCTAAGAAAGTTCCTAGAGAAACGGAAAATTCACTATTTTCTGTGCTATTTAATTCTTCTTGTATTTTAACTGCCACATCTGAAATAATTTCATTTACTGGTATAACATTTGCACTAATCATAGCTATATTTCCATTATCATCTTTTGTAATCGTACATAAATCTGTATATTTATAATGTGACATAACAATAGTAGCCTGCTCATTAGAAATTTTGGTTGCTATACTTTTAGCCATTGTTTCACATTGTTTCTCTATAACTGGTTTAATAGCCTGTAATATTATATTTCCCGTCAAAAGAGCTATCAGTATAATAAGAAAAAATTTTAATATCTTTCGTTTTCTTTGATCATCTCCTTTTTTATAAAACTTCCTCCAACGAGGCATTACTATACGCCTTCTGGAATATATTTTGTTTTCCATGGATTTCTCCTTTTTCATTATCGAACCATTGGAATAAATAATTGTTCTCCTACATTAATTTTATTCTCATCTGCTATTTCATTAATATTTGTAATATTTTCTACCGTACTTTTAAATCTTTTTGCTATTTTCCAAAGAGTATCTCCTGGCTTTACAAAATAAATAATCATGCTACACTTTTCTTCTTGCCTACTTTCCTCTATTTGTATCTCTTGTATCACATTTATATTTTGTTCTTTTGTAACGCCTATCCAAAACTGCATATCTATTTTCATATCTATACTCTCATCTGGCAAGATCATAAAATCTTGATTCAAAATTTCTATATTAGTATCTAAATTTACACTTTGTACAATATCTCTGCAATCTATAGATTGTTGAAAAGGTAACAATAACTTTTTCATATTTATTCTACCACTATTTTCCATTCCATATGAAAAAGTTAATTCTAACTCTCCTTCACATAAAATTTTATCTTTTAAAATCGTTTGATTTTGAATTGTTGGACAAATATCTACATCATAAATTTTTTGGTTTTGCAATTCTGGTATTACTTGTTTTTCTCTTATATTACAAATATCTTGTAACACTTGTTTTTCTGCCATTGCACAAATTTTCTTTTGTTTATATACTAAATTTACTGTAGGACTATACAAATCTTGAATGATATTTAATTCCTTTGTCTCATATACTTTACAATTTAATTCTAATTCTATTTCTACATAAATAGAATGTTCCTCTGCGTTATTTGGTTTTACTAACATATTTTTTATTTCATACTTTACTTCACAAAGATGCTGCTCTGTCACGTTAGGCATATCTATAAATCCCATTACTGGTATACTGCTAGAGACACAATTAATTCGATTATCTGTACTTAAGTATAGCATCGTTACAACAGCATCTGCTTTTGTAAGTACTTTATTATAACTTATTTTTGTTTCCTTATTTTGAATATCCACCTTTACTTTCATCACTTCTGCTAGTTCATCTATACTATCTATCATAATTGTATCTTTTGCATATACTTTGCAATTTCCACATCCTAATAAAGAATTTACCCTCATATCTTCTCGTAATAGTTGGATATCCTTTACTTGATTCATTTCTTGCATAAATTCTACTTCTTCATCGGAGAAAATTTTTGCTTCTATTTCTAATAGTCCTTTTACATTTACTTTTCTACCATTTAATACTCTACATTCTAAGGATTTTAAATTTACTTTTGTTTCTAACATTTGATCTTCTTTCGCTTTTTCTAATTCCATCGTTTTTGCAAAGTCAAGTGTTGTGTGAAAACTTCTTATTCCTGTTTTTTCTTCATCTGCCATATACATAATGTACATTTCTATTTTCCCTTCTATTTTTATTTTTCCATCTAAAATCTCTTTTTTCTCTATACATACTGTTCCATTTGTGTTTATTGTATTTAAGACATCTGGTTTTACATCAGGAACCACAAAATCTTCTTCTACCATAAAACTATCTATTTTGGATGCAATTAATTGATTCATGCAAAGTTTCTCCTTGGCTACTACCTCGTCCGCCATAATGTTTACCTCCTTTATTTTTTATTACTTCTATGTATATGTTATGGCATAAAAAAAATTCCTATTGGCTTAGGAATTTTTACTTTTTCTATTTCACCTATGCTTTTACATTCATAGTTGGAGGGATAAGTGGGCAATAGTTTTCACCATCAAAAACTTCCACTTCTACTGTTCTTGTTAATACATCTGTATAACTATAGGTAACATTTCTTTCGTTTTCTTCATATTTTACTACAAAAATGTTAGGATAAGCTTTTTCAATAGTTGCTTCCTTTTCAAACGATTTGCTCCTTCCTAAAGATCCTTTGACAATAACCTTCTGTCCAATGATATCTCCGATATCACTTTTTAGATTTGTTATATCACTTTTACAAATCATTGATTAACCACCTACTTTTCTAAGATAGTTTTATCCTATCATAAAATGCAGAAAATGTCAAAAAGATTTTCTTTCTGTCGTTTTCTGTAACCCTTTATTTTTAGCCATTTCTTTGAATTTATTACATTTTAGTTACTAATTTGTGACAGAAATATTACAATATAATTTTTTTCTTTCCCATTGTTCCTATTCCGCTTACACCTTCTTTTCCATCTCGTAGTTCTTCTTCTATATCTTGAATCGTAAGATATTTGGTATTTTCTGTGGTAGCAATTCTTTCTGCTACAATAAGTGGATCTATAAAATCTATCATAATTCTAGCAGGTGATGAAGCAAAATTAGCACCTACTCCCATAATTCCTTCATAATAACTTTGACAAGCACCTGCAAAGATGGCTAAACTTCCCTTTTTTTCTTCCCATTTTCTTGCTTCAGCTACACAATTCATAAAGTGTCTAGAATTACGATAATTATAGATATCATTAAATGCTGTTCCTTTTTTTATCATCCCATCATGTCCTGTTACTACTAATATATCTGGTCTATATCTATCTAATAAAGCCCCTACATAACTAGACTGTCTATTCTCTGGAATATTCTTTACAATAGCATCTAATCCTAAACTCCTGTAATAGCGAATCGATTTTTCACTATATCTTTTATCTCCATCTGCTGACTGTAGTTTAGTAAAGTAATTTTTTATTTTAACTTAAAATTAAATCTAATCTCTAATGTTCTATCTTCATTAAAAATTACTTCACTTACTAATTCATTTAAATAATTCATTAAATTGTCTTTATTTTTAAATTCTTTAAATT
>CALXAQ010000128.1 GCA_944386335.1 uncultured Clostridia bacterium
TTACTTTGTATTCTAGTATTGTAAGAGTAATAGGATATGTAATCAGATATTCAGTGGGTTCTATAACTTGTAAATTGGTGTGTAGTAGATTTTTAACCTTACCGTTTTTAATTTTGTATTTATAATCTTTAATAGTTTCAAGTATTTCAGTATTCGGCTTTAAAGTCTGAATGGTCTTAAATTCAAGCATAAAAAATGTCCTCCTTCCTAGAAAGAGAACATTATAGTTTCATATATAAAATAAAACTTACGAATCTTTTACAGTCCGCAAGTTGTATTCAAATGGAGCTATTGGGCAGAATCGAACTGCCGACCTACAGGTTACGAATCTGTTGCTCTACCAACTGAGCTACAATAGCATAAAGCATAACAATTATTATTTTAACATAAGCATTAAAAAAATTCTACTATTTTTTAAAAAAATTTTGAAAATAGTGGAATTTATGTTATAGTATATAGAAATATAAGGAATAAGTAGTATATTTATAAAGTGAAAAACTTGAAAAATTTGAAAAATAGTATATAATAGAAGAGGTAAAAAATCGACAAGGAGGAGCCCATGGGATTTTTTGAAAAATTAAAATTAGGATTAGGTAAAACGAAAACATCATTTAATAGTATTTTTAGTGGTTTTCGTAAAGTAGATGAAGAGTTACTAGAAGAATTAGAAGAAGTTTTAATTATGTCAGATGTAGGAATGGAGACTTCTACTAAAATTATGGAAGTATTAAAAAAGAGAATCAAAAAAGAAAATTTACAAGAAGAGGAAGCAGTAAAACAAGTGTTAAAAGAAGAGATACAAGCAATATTAGATAAAGAAGATAGCAGTCTAAAATTGGAAACTGTACCATCTGTTATATTAATAGTAGGAGTAAATGGGGTAGGAAAAACTACTTCTATTGGAAAAATTGCTAATCGTTTAAGAAAAGATGGAAAGAGAGTAGTAGTAGCAGCGGCAGATACTTTTAGAGCAGCAGCAGTAGAACAACTAGAAGTTTGGGCAGATAGAGCAGGAGCTACCATTGTAAAAAGAGAAGAGGGAACAGATCCAGCTTCTGTTGTTTATGAGGCAATTGCTGAAGTGAAAGAACAAAATGCCGATGTGTTAATTTGCGATACAGCAGGAAGACTGCATAATAAAAAATATTTAATGGATGAACTTGCAAAAATAAAAAAAGTAATTGACAAAGAAATGCCAGAAGCAAGTAAAGAAATTTTGATGGTGTTAGATGCTACTACTGGTCAAAATGCGATTGCACAGGTAAAAGCGTTTAAAGAGACAGTAGACATTACAGGCCTTATATTAACAAAATTAGATGGAACTGCAAAAGGTGGTGTAGTAATTGGAATTGTAGAAGAAAATCATATGCCAATTAAATTTATTGGAGTGGGCGAACAAATTGATGATATGGAGGTATTTTCTGGTAAAGAGTTTGTAGATGCATTAATAGATTAGAAGAAAGGAGAGTATTTTCCCATGAGCAAAAAAGAAGAGAAAAATACAAAAGAAACTAATCAAGTAGTAGAAAAGCAAGAAAAAGAAATAGAACAAAAGACAATGAGAGAAGAACAAAACAAGATAAAAGAAGAATTAAAACAACAAACTCAAAAAGTAGATAAAGAAAAAAATCAAAAAAAGAAAAGGATATGGATTGTAGTATTTTTTGCTATATTAACAGCCATAGTGGCGTATGTAATGCTAAGGGGAACTTATTTAGAAACGTTAGAAATAGGAGAAGTATATATCAATTCGTTTTGGCAGAATGTAAGATATATGGTAATTACCTTAGTTATTAATTTTGGACTCATTTATTTACTAGTTTATATGACTAATCTTAAAATAAAAAAAGGGTTAAAGGCTTTTTTTGACCAAGAACATAAAGAAATGCCAAAATTACTAAATAAGTCTATTGCTTTTATTGTAGCGGTATTAATTAGTGCTTTTACTTCTGGGATGATAAAGGAAAAAGCAGCATTATGTTTTAATGCAGCACAATTCGGAGTGAGTGATCCTATTTTTGGAATAGACATTGGCTATTTTGTATTTCAAAAACCGTTTATTCAATTAATTTTAATGTATGCTATGATAGCTGTGGTGGCTTTAGCAATTTATACAGTTGTATATTATATTATTACATTTAATATGTTTTTTGATGGTGTGGATAGAAAAACATTGAAAAATAGCAAGTTAATCACACAAATTACTAATAGTATTATGGTCCTTGCAATATTGCTAGCAGGATATATCTTTTTTCAATCACAAGATATAGGAACAGAGAAATTTCTGACATTACATGATGGAGAATCTAGTTATTCTTTATATGGGGCAGGTTTTGCAGACGTTACTATTAAATTATGGGGTTATCGTTTATTAAGTTTAGTGTTAATCTTTTGCGTTTATAGAGGAATAAAAGCTTTTAAAGAAGGAAAAACAAAAAAATTAATCATCTCCATCACAGCAATACCTTGTTATTTAGTAGCATTATTTACCATATTGGTTATATTTAAAGCTATATTCATTAATCCAAATGAATTAGATAAAGAAAAAGATTATATTGCACAAAATATAAGATCTACTAAAGAGGCATATGGTGTGGATATAGAAGAAGTCTCTTTGAGTGAGGTAGAAACTATTACTTCAGAAGTAATTAATGATGCAGATGAAGTAGTGGGAAATATTGCTATTGTGAGCGGAGATATCGTTTTAAGAGAGTTAAATAATGGGCAAACAGCAAAAGGGTATTATACTTATCGAAATACAAGTATAGCAAAATATAAAATAGATGGGGAGGATACCTTAGTATATATTTCTCCACGAGAAATTGTAAGTAGTAGTGGAACTTATAATAATAAGACTTATGAGTATACACATGGTTATAGTACTATTATTACATCTGCTACAGATACAAAAGACACAGGAAACTTAAATCATATACAAAAAGGATTTAATGAGCAAGATGAGGCTATTACCATTACACAGCCACGAATTTATTTTGGATTAGAAACAAATGATACAGTAGTAACTAACTGTAGGGATAAAAACGAATTTGATTATCCTGTTTTAGATTCGCAAAGTGCAGAAAATGCAGAAAATAATTATGATGGAGAAGCAGGATTAACCTTAAATTTTATAGATAGAATGATACTTGCCATTAAAGAAGGAGATTTAAAACTTGCTTTTTCAGGAGATATTACCAATGAGAGCAAAATCTTGACAAATCGTAATATTATAGAAAGAGCAAAAGTAGTAATGCCTTATTTAAAATATGATGAATCACCTTATTTGGTAGTAACAGAGGAAGGAAAATTAGTATGGGTACTAGATGCTTATACAACATCTAATAGCTATCCTTATTCTCAAAAAACAACATTGCAAGAAACAGCAACTAGTAAAGTAGAATTAAATTATATCAGAAACTCTGTAAAAGTATTAATAGATGCTTATGATGGAACTACCACATTTTATATTACTGATCGTTCTGACCCAATTGCAATGGCTTACAGAAATGCTTATCCAGATTTATTTGTAGATTTAGAAGAAAATATACCAGCGGATATAGCAGAACATTTTGTTTATCCTGAATATTTGTATCATATTCAGGCAGATATTATAGCAAGGTATCATAATATTCAACCAGATGTTTTATACCGTGGAGACGATATATGGGAGATAGCAACACACAATACAGGAAGAGTTTTAACAAAAACAGGAACGGATATGGAGCCATATTACACTATGGTAAAGACAATAGATAATGAAGAAGAACAATTAGGCTTGGTACTTCCTTATACACCATATAATAAACAAAATTTAATTTCTTATTTAGTGGGAACTTATGATAATAGTGGTAGCGGAAAATTAACTATTTATAAATATCAGGCAGATACTAATATTTTGGGTCCAATGCAACTAGATACACAAGTAGAACAAGATGAAACTATTGCAAAAGAAATAGAAAGTCTTAATGTAAGTGGTACAAAAATTACAAAAAATATGATTATTGTTCCAATTAACAATACACTTTTATATGTAGAACCAATTTATCAGCAATATATTAATGAAGCAGATGCTTTGCCAGTCCTAAAAAAAGTAGTAGTAGCATCTGGCAATAAAGTAGCTATAGGAGATAACTTACAGCAAGCTCTTAGTAGATTAGTTTCTCAATATGCAGTAGATATAGAAGTGGAGAATACAGACAGTATAGAAGATTTAATAGATACTTTAATAAAAGCAAATGGAAATTTAAATACTTCTTTAAATAGTAGTGATTGGGAGATGATAGGAAAGGATATTCAAAAATTGCAAGATTTGATTGACAAACTAGAAGTATTAGTAGAAGAGGAAAAGCAAAATAGAAATGAAATAGTAAATCAAATGAACACAACAACTGTAAATGAAACAAGGAATATTCTGGATAATGCTATTGTAAATGAAATACCATAAAAAGAGAATAAAAAAAAGAAAAAAAACCACCCTAAAAATGGGTGGTTCATTTTATGAAAAAGAAGAATAAAAAAAGTATAGAAGGAATAAATATGCAAAGAGAAACAAGAAAAACAGAAAGAGTCTTACGAAAAAGTAAATTAAAATATTCGTTAAGAATAGCAAAAAAGAAACAACTTAATATCCATTTTTTACAAAAACAGATAGAAAATTTGAATAAAGCACTTGCTGAAAGTAATATAAGAGAATTTGCAGAATTGTTGGGAAATTCTAAAAAAATATTGTGGAAAAATTTAATAGCAGGTATTTTTAGAGGGATTGGAATTGGTATAGGAGTAACAGTTATTACAGCAATCTTAATCATCTTGTTGCAAAAAATTGTTACATTAAATATTCCAGTCATTCGGAGAATATATAGCAGATATCGTAGAGATTGTGCAAAAAAGTAGATAGAAATGGTATTTTTAAGTTTTACTTGCTTTTTTTAAAGACACAGTATATAATAACAAAAAATGTAGGAGGTATAGAATTAAATGAATTTACCAAATAAGTTAACGATTTTTAGGATTTTATTAGTACCTATTATGATTATTATTCCCTTTTTTCACATACCAGGAGAATGGGGAGGAGTTCCTATTACTTTTTGGATAATAGATGCTATTTTTGTACTTGCTTCTATTACAGATAAATTAGATGGTTATTTGGCACGTTCTAGAAATCAAGTAACAAATTTTGGTAAGTTTTTAGATCCTATTGCAGATAAAATTTTAGTGATTGCTGCTATGATTATGTTGGTAGAAATGGGGAAACTACCCGCATGGATACCTTGTATTGTAGTATTTAGAGAGTTTGTAGTTTCAGGATATCGCTTAATTGCAGTAGAAAGTGGAGGAAAAGTAGTTGCAGCAAGTATATGGGGAAAGCTAAAAACAGTAACGCAAATGCTAGCTATTATAGTAGCATTTGTTGATGTACATAAGTTTGGGGCAATCTTTACAGAGAGTTTAGCAGGAGAAACTTATATTTTGAACTTATTAACTACAGGATTAATGCTTATTTCTGTAATAGCTACCATTTTCTCAGGTTGGGATTATATTAAGAATGGAAAAGATTTATTAAAAAATAAATGAACTTTAGGAACATTCTTTAAAGTTTATAAAAAAGAATAGAAAGAAATGAGAGAATTTTAAATCTGGTTCTAATAAGACGAACTAGATTTTTTATTTAATAGAAAGTTTCTCAGAAAATCTTATTAAATAAAAATAATATTAAATCATAAAATAAAAAAATGCTTGAAAAGGAAATACTAGTATGATATTATGAAAATTAATAATTACTATACTATATTTTATCTAAAAATATAGTATAATAAGCTAATGAAAAAAATAATACAATAAAAGGAAAAAGGAGGAAAAAGAAAAATGAGAAAAACACAAGACAAAAGTAAGAAATATCTAAAAGAAAATAGAAATGGAATTACTTTAGTTGCACTGGTAGTAACTATTATTGTATTAATTATATTAGCAGGAGTATCTATTTCGATGATAGTAGGTGAAAATGGACTTATAAAAAGAACTCAAGAGGCAAAAGAAAAATGGGAAAATGCAACAATAGAAGAACAAAAAGGCTTAAATAGTATGGAGAATGAATTAGACGAATTGTTGAACGACAAAACGAAGGACATTTATGTATTTTTATATAATGATGGAACATTGACCTTTGGAAAAAGTAGTGAACCTATTGAGGGAAAAACAGTAGTTCAAGAATACGGAAATATTAAAGGAGATAAATATACTGAAGAGAATGAAGCAGCTTGGTATGAAGATAGAGAAAGTATTGTAAAAGTGGATTTTTTAGAAGAAATTCAACCAACAAGTACTGCTAGATGGTTTATGAAATGTACCCAATTAACAAGCATCGACCATATAGAAAACTTAAATACAAGAGATGCAACAGATATGAGTGGTATGTTTTACCAATGTTCTTCTTTAACAAACTTAGATTTAAGTAACTTTAATACGAGTAAAGTAACAGATATGAAAATTATGTTTGCTGGTGATACAGCATTAACACAGTTAAATCTTAGTAATTTTGATACTAGCCAAGTAACTGATATGCAAAGAATGTTTTATGGATGTATGGGTTTAACAAATTTAGATTTAAGTAATTGGAATACAAGTAATGTTATTAATATGGAAGGAATGTTTTATGGCTGTTCAGCTTTACCAAATGTAAACCTAAGTAGTTTTAATACAAGTAAAGTAACTAATATGGGGAATATGTTTGCTATATGCGAAAGTTTAACAAGCTTAAATGTAACGAATTTTAATACTAGTCAAGTAACAGATATGCAGTCAATGTTTTATAGATGTTACTCTTTAACTAGCTTAGATGTAAGTGAATTTGATACGAGCAAGGTAACTAATATGAATGTTATGTTTGGTAATGCTATATTATTAACGCAATTAGATGTTAGCCAGTTTGATACTAGTCAAGTAACCAGTTTAAATGGTATGTTCTATAGATGCGGAAGCTTAACAAACTTAGAGGTAACAAACTTTAATACTAGCAATGTTGTTGATATGGGACGTATGTTTTATGGATGTTCTGGATTGACAAGTTTAGATTTAAGTAGTTTTAATACAAATAATGTAACTAATATGGATAGTATGTTTTATATGGATGGCAATTTAACCACAATTTATGTGGGTCAAAATTGGACAAACCAAAATGCTAGTACTATAGACATGTTTGAAGGTTGCGGAACAAGTGTTGTTACACCAAAACAAGGATAAAATTGCAATTTAGGGACATTCCCTAAATTGCATTATTTTTTAGACTTGACAAAGCATGCAAGAAAAGATACAATTAGCCTAGTAAATTGTGCAAAAAAAGAGGGAAAGATGAAAAAACAAGAACCAAAAGATTTAGTAGATATTCTACTTGCTACCTATAATACTAATCTTACATATTTGAAAATACAAATTGATAGCATCTTAAACCAAAGCCATCGCCAAATTCATTTAATGATTAGTGATGATTACTCTAGCGACGAAAAGGTGAGAGAAGTATTAGAAGAGTATGCAGAAAAAGACGATAGAATTACCCTATATATACAACCCCAAAATTTAGGGTATCTTAAAAACTTTGAATTTTTACTTAGGCAATCAGATGCTTCTTATGTGATGTTCTGTGACCACGATGATATCTGGTATGAAGATAAGGTAAAAAAATCATTAGGCATCTTAAAAGGAAGAAACGTAGATTTAGTGTATACAGATGCAGAGCAAATTGATGAGCAAGGGGCTATTCTACATAAGAGTTATTTAAGTTATAAAGATATGCCACAGATAGAAGGGAAAGATGATATTTTAGCTTTTTCTAGACATATTGCAATTGGATGTTCTCAATTATTTACGAAAAAAATTAAAGAGCAAATGTTACCCTTTTCGGAAGAGATGATGGCACACGACTGGCTTTCTGTTTATTTGGCTAGCAAAGAAAAGGGAATTTACTGTATAAAAGAGCCTTTATTTGGGTACCGTTTACATAACAGCAATGTATTTGGTGGAAGAAATTTAAAACAAAATTTAAAGTTATGGAAAAAAGAAAATGGAAGCGGTTTAAAGTCCTACTATGCTTACCGCCAAAAAGCAATTGTAGATGCGTATTTAAAGGGGGCACAGATGTGTGCGTCCTATAGTAAAAAATTAGGAAGAGAACTTTCTAAAGAGGAACAAAATGTACTAGATTATTATCAGCAGATAGAGAGAACAAGGTGCGTAAATTGGCATATAAAAAGATATGGACAATATTTGAAATTTAAAGGAATTGGAAAAAGAGCGTTAAAAGAAGTATTACTATTTCATTTTCCCGTTTTAGGATATATTTTATTTGCAGTAATATAAAAAAGGTTTATAGGTGAAGCCTACCTCAAAAATCTAAATACAGGACAAGGAATGAAGAAAAAACATGGAATTTATAAAATCAGTCATTCAAAATAGAAAGTTGATATGGCAATTAGGAAAAAATGACTTTAAAAATCGTTTTGCAAGTACAAGTTTAGGTAGCATATGGGGGTTTTTGCAACCTTTTATTTTCATGCTAACTTATGTTATTGTATTTAATTATATTTTAAAAACAGGTAATTCGGGAGATTACCCTTACATTGTATGGTTTTTGCCAGGTATGGCTATGTGGATGACCATTAACGATAGTATTGTATCTGCTAGTAGCTCTATACGTATTTATAGCTATTTAGTAAAAAAAGTTGTGTTTCCAGTAGATGTAATTCCTACTATCTCTATTGTAGCTTCTAGCTTTGTTTCTATTTTCTTAATGATAGTAGCTACAGTAGTTTGCTGTATATTTGGTTATTTTCCACAAATACTAATGCTATTATATATGATAGTGGCAGCATATTGCTTTATTATTGCTTTTACAAGATTTACTTCTGCACTTACTACTTTGGTACCAGACTTTGCTCAATTATTAAATATTTTAATGCAGTTATTTTTCTGGTTTACACCAGTTATTTGGAATTTGTCGATGGTACAGGACCATGCTATTTTATTGAATTTGATGAAATGTATGCCTTTTACTTATTTAGTAACTGGATTTAGAGATGTATTTTTAGAGGGAAATATTGCGTTAGAGGCAAATGGTATTTTTACTATTGTGTTTTGGGTAATTA
>CALXAQ010000129.1 GCA_944386335.1 uncultured Clostridia bacterium
TGGTATTTGCTATTATAAAAGCAGAAAGTAATTTTGATGAAGATGTTATTTCCAATAGTGGAGCAGTTGGGTTAATGCAACTAATGGAAAGTACCGCTCAGGAAATGGCAGATGATTTGGCGATAGAGATACCAACAAAAGAATCTTTATTTGATCCAGAGCTAAATATTCAAATAGGGACTTACTATTTTGCTTATCTTTTGGGAATTTACGAAGGAAATATTTATTTAGCCCTTACTGCATATAATGCGGGGATTGGAAATGTCAACACATGGATAGAAGAAGGAACCATTAGGGAAGATGGTTCAGACATAGAGAATATTCCTTATAAAGAAACGAATAATTATGTAAGGAAGATTGTAAGAGACTATAGAATTTATCAAGATTTATATGAATAGTAAACAAGTTTAAAGGCGATTGTTTTTTGCAATCGCCTTTAAAAAGGTATCAATCTTTTTTCAGAATTTGCAGAATCTCATTTAATACAATCTCTTGCATTTCAATCAGTGTAAGAAGAGAAGTGTTTAACCGAAACATAGGCAACTCTACCTTTTTGTAGAATTTCTCCAGTTCATCCTTATAAAGATCGATAAATTCATTTGTTGACAAAACAACGGGCTCACTACTTGCGGCATATCTTCTTTTTAAAGAAACCTCTGTAGAAACGTCAATTACAAATAAATAGTCAGGCTTTAAATGAAACTCTTTGTCCATTTCGTCTAGAATTTTTAGAAGACGAGAGGATTCTTCAGAAGTACATATATGCTGAACCTGTAAAAAGTTGGCCCAGAACATAGAGTCACAAAAACCTCTATCCAAAAGGATAATATCTGCCTCTGAAAATTTAGTTTCAATTAAAGATTGTAACTGTCCGTACGTAATCCAAACATTTCGTGCCCATGTTTTTTTGGGAATACAAGAAGGAACAAGTTCTGCATCTTCTTGTTTTACTTCCACGCGATATTCCATGCTTTCAAGCAAATCACGTAGAAATTTGATTAGTGTAGTTTTACCAGAATTAGGTGGTCCAGTAAATTCGATGATTAAAGGTTTCCGCATACTCATACGATATCCTCCTATAAAATTTTTTAATGCAATAATGATATCACTAATATACATAAATGTAAATAGAAATAAGGATTGCTATTAAAATTAATTTAATATATAATATAGAAAGTGAAAAAGGAGGAATTTTTTATATGGAACAGGATAAAATAGAATATGCTATTTATTATGCAACAAAAGCTCACAAAGGACAAAAGAGAAAAGTAGAAGATATTGACATGATATTTCATCCGTTTACAGTAGGTATGATGCTACAAAGATGCGGATGTGATGAAGATGTAGTGACAGCAGGTATTTTGCACGATGTAGTAGAAGATACTAATCATACCTTTGAAGATATAGAAAGAGAATTTGGAAAAACAGTGAAAGACTATGTGTATGATGCTTCAGAACTAGATAAGTCATTACCTTGGATAGATAGAAAGAAACATACTATAGAACATATAAAGAAGGCACCATTAGGATCAAAGTTAATTGTGGCTTGTGATAAAATAAGTAATTTACAGGATGCTCTAGCTAATATAAAGAAATATGGAGAAGATAAAGTAATTGCTAGAAATCCAGAAGAACAAAAATGGTATTATACAAGTGTATATTCTAGTTGCATAGAAGGAGTAGATAAAAATCATCCTATATTCGAAAGATATTGTAAAATTTTAGAAAACGTATTTAAAGATTAGTGCAATAGAAAAATAACTAAGGATAAAAAATAAATGAAATAAGAGGAGGAAATTAAAATGTCAGTTTTAGTAACTGGTGGAACAGGCTATATTGGAAGCCATACTGTAGTAGAATTATTGAATGCAGGAGAAAAAGTAAGTATCATAGATAATTTTTCTAATAGTAAACCAGAAGTATTAGACAAAATAAAAGAAATTACCAAGAAAAATGTTGTATTTTATAAAATTAACTATTTAGATGAAAAAGAAATGCAAAAAGTATTTGAAGAAAATCCAGATATAGAAGTGGTGATTAACTTTGCAGGATTTAAAGCTGTAGGAGAATCTGTGCAAAAGCCTTTAGAATATTATCATAATAATGTTACTGGTGCCTTGATATTATTACAGATGATGAAAAAATATCATGTGAAAAAATTTGTATTTAGTTCTTCTGCAACAGTATATGGAGAGCCAGAAAAAATTCCTTTAACAGAAGATTGCAAAGTGGGAGGAACCACGAATCCATATGGTACTTCTAAATTAATGATTGAACAAATTCTGCAAGACTTATATCATTCTGACACTAGTTGGGATATTTGTATTCTTCGTTATTTTAACCCAGTAGGAAGTCATGAAAGTGGACTTTTAGGAGAAGAACCTCAAGGAATTCCTAATAACTTAATGCCATATATTGTGAGAGTAGCAAGTGGTACATTAAAAGAATTATCCGTATTTGGTAGTGATTATCCAACTCCAGATGGAACAGGAGTAAGAGACTACATTCATGTAGTAGATTTGGCAAAAGGACATCTAAAAGCAATTGAAAAACTAAGAAAAGAGGAGAAAGGATTATATATCTATAATTTAGGTACGGGAACAGGTTATAGTGTACTAGATATGGTAAAAGCATTTGAAAGGGCAACAGGCAGAAAAGTTCCTTATAAAATAGTAGAAAGAAGACCAGGAGACATAGCTACTTGTTACGCAGATCCTACGAAGGCATATAAAGAATTAGGTTGGAGGGCAGAAAAAACATTAGAAGATATGT
>CALXAQ010000130.1 GCA_944386335.1 uncultured Clostridia bacterium
CATAATAATATTACTAGTATGGAAATATGGTTTATAAGATTTTACGATATAAGATAATAAATCTGTTCCGCCTGTGGAGGAAGAAGCTTTTAATACAATGGCAGTTCCTATTCCCATACAAATTCCACCATATATACACGCTAAAACAGAGTCTCCTGTAAAAGCAGGAAATTGATCTAATACGTCTATAAAAATAGTTAAAATAGAAGTTCCCAATAGTGACTTAATTAAAAATGGCTTTCCTACTCTAAAATAGCTTAAAATTAGCAAAGGTACATTTAAAGCAAACATTGCCGTTCCTAATGGAATTTCCCACAAATAGTAAGTGATAGTTGCTAGTCCTGCAAAACCTCCTGAAGATAAACGGTTAGGAAGTAAGAAAAAAGAAGTGCCACAAGCCATTATAAAACAACCTATTATTAAAAGTAACACTTCATAACTATATTTTTTTATTTTTAGCATCTTTTTGGTTTTTGTAATATTCATAGAGAAAAATATTCCTTCTTGTTTTTCTATAAATTATTTCCCTTTTTTTCATTTTTTATACTTATTATTTTTTACTTTGTATTTCTTCTACCATATCGTCATATGTTTTTGTCATAGCCATTTCGAATCTACCTTTTTTCATTTCTTTATTTGGTGTAATTACTACTTCCACATCATAAATTTCTTTTAATTTCTCAATATTTTCATTTTTATATCCTAACATATTTGGCACATCTTCTGGGTTCGCTTTTATTTCTACTTCTTTTACTTTGGTATTCATTTTCTTTATTTTTTCTAAAATAACATCATACCACATAGCCCCTTCTACTAACATTGTAAATTCTGGATGGTATGGACCTGCAATAATATTATTTTCTTTTTTGCTTTCTTGTGGTAATGTTATTTTAATTTCTGGTATCCTATTTTGGTTAAAAATATGTGCCACTTCTTTACATCTTTCTACTGCTTGTACAATAGATAATGCTACATATTCTTCCTTTTGAAATCTTTTTTCTAATTCGCTTTGCTTTTCTACTACTACTGGTTCTATTTTTACAAAATGTGGTTTTAACTTAATAATTTCTTTAGCTGTATTTTGTTCATCTAATTTGGTAGACTCTGGCATTCCTATTAATATTTCTGCTCCTATTGTAAATCCATGCCAACGAAGTTTTTTTGCTACTTTTTGTATATGTTTTATAGAATCTTGTATTCCTATTTTTTCTAGTAAATAGGTACTCGTAGAAAAAATCTGCAAACTAATTTCTTTTACCTTATATTTTTTCCATATCTTTATATTTTCTCTACTAATATCCTGTATTTGTGCATTAATACGCACCTGTTTTATTTTTTCTTGTTTTTGATATTCTTCTAAAAGTTGCAAAATATCTTTTTGTTTTTCTTTATCCAAACTAGCAAAGCTATTTCCCCAAAAATGAACCTCTATATCTGCTTCTTCATTTTTGGAATTCTTAAAGTAATATTCTAATAATTTTTTTATACTTTGTATTGTTATTGGTTCTTCTTGTATTGGAGACATAAAAAAATTTTTTTCTTTTGTATATGGAACCTGTATCGGCAAAATATATAATTTTCGCAAATATTCTCCCTCCTCATTTTATATTTTCTAATGCTTTTTGTGCTGCTTGCATTTCAGCAGCTTTTTTGCTTTTTCCTATACCTACTGCTAATTTTTTATCATTACAACTTACTTGTGCCGTAAATGTTTTATCATGATCTGGTCCTTCTTCTTTTAAAATGCAATAGCTTATCTGTACCTCTCCATTTTTTTGTAATTTTTCTTGCAATACTGTCTTATAATCTTTTTCTCCCACATGTTTTGCTGCTTGTTTTGCTGGTCCTTCTAAATTAGCCACGATAAATTTCTCTGCCACTTCTAGTCCAGCATCAAAATAAATAGCTGCTATTACTGCTTCTACACTATCTGCCATAATAGCTGGTCTCATATTTCCATGAGAATTTCTTTCACTCTTTCCTACATATAAGAAATCACTAAAATTATGCTTCTTAGCTATTGCATACAAACTTTCTTCACATACAATATCTGCCCTAACTTTAGTCATCTCTCCTTCTGTTAGTTTTGGAAAATGTGTATATAAATACTTGCTAGAAATAAATTCTAAAATGCTATCTCCTAAAAATTCCAATTTTTCATTGCTCTCTATATGGTTTTCATAAGCATAAGATTTATGTATTAATGCTTGTTTTAATAATTCTTTATTTTGAAAAGAATGCCCTATATCTTTTTCTAATTTTTCTAATCGCATTTTGCTTATCTCCTTTCCTCTTGCTATTATACTATACTTTTACTAAAAAATAAACTCCTTTCTTAAATCTTTTATGAATGCTTGAAAAGACACCCCTATATTTCTAATTAGATAAAAAAAGAAAGGTATTACCCTTTCATTTTTAAATTTTCTTATGCTACGTGTTCTTTGATGTAATCTACTACATCTCCTACTGTAACAATTTTTTCTGCATCACTATCTGGAATTTCTGTATCAAACTCTTCCTCTAAAGCCATAATTAACTCTACAATATCAAGAGAGTCAGCTCCTAAATCATCTATAAAAGATGCTTCCATCGTAACAGAAGTATCTGTTACTCCTAATTGTCCTACTATGATTTCTTTTACTTTTTCAAATATTTCTTCTTGTGTCATTCTTATTACACCTCCTCTCCACGTACTTTTACTTTTTCTTAACAATAATACATGTTTCTATAAAAGTCAAGTTATTTTTCAAATTCTTCTATCATCTTTTCTACTGCTTTATTTTTTACAAATTGTTCTGCCTGTTTAATGGTAAATTCAAATAATTTTTCATCACTACTACCGTGTGCCTTTACTACTGGTTTTTTTACTCCTAAAAACAATGCTCCTCCATATTCTTTATAGTCCATTGCTTTTTTTAGGCCATTAATAGCTGGCAAAGATGGTATCGCTCCTATCATAGTAAAAATATTTTTTTTGATATTTTCTGTCAATGTTGTTTTTACTAATTTACCAATTCCTTCTACGGTCTTTAAAAACACATTTCCTGTATAGCCATCTGCTACTAAAATATCTAATTTTCCAGAAAAAGCATCTCTTCCTTCTACATTGCCTACAAAATTAATCTTACATTCTTCTGCCTTTTCTTTTAACAACTGATATGACTCTCTTACTAACTCATTTCCTTTTGTTTCTTCTGTTCCTATATTTAAAAGTCCCACAGTAGGATGTTCTATACCAAAAGTATTACGATTATAAATAGTGGGCATCTGTGCAAATTGTAATAAATTAATTGGTTTACAATTTGTATTAGAACCACAATCTATTAGCATAAGCCTACTTTTATAGGATGGCAATATACCTGCTAATGCTGGTCTATCTATACCTTTAATTCTTCCTACAATTAAAGTGGCTCCTGTCAGTAAAGCCCCTGAATTTCCTGCTGAAATAAATACATCTCCCTTACCTTCTTTTAACAAACGAAAACCTACCACCATGGAAGAATCTTTTTTATGCTTTATTGCTTGTGTTGGTATCTCACACATTTCTATAGTTTCTGAAGCATGATAAATTTTTAGTTTTGGAGATATTTCAGCAATATTCTTTTTTCCATAGAATTGTTGTATTTTTTGTGTAATTACTTTTTCATCTCCTATTAACCATACTTCGGCCCCTATTTGTTCTATTGCCTTTACTGCTCCTTTAATATTAGCATCTGGTGCATTATCTCCACCCATCGCATCTAATAGTATTACCATGTTCTAGTTCTCCTTTTATCTATATATATTTGTATTTTCTTATTTTATAACTTCTGTTTAGCAAAGTCAATTCGAACATTACAATTTTATGATTTATTTTTGATAAAAGCAACCTCTTTGACCAATTAGTCTAACATTTATGTTTATTAAATCGTAATTATTACTAATATATCTAGCCGTAGAAAAAGAGAATATATAGCGTTTTAGCACATATTCTCTCTCTTATCTTATAGATTAAGCAAGTTCAACAACTGCTCCTGCTTCTGTAAATTTAGCTTTTAATTCTTCAGCTTCTTCTTTACTTGCATTTTCTTTTACTGTTTTTGGAGCTCCGTCTACTAATTCTTTTGCTTCTTTTAATCCTAATCCTGTTGCGTCTCTTACTACTTTAATTACTTGGATTTTATTTGCTCCAGCTTCTTTTAATACAACATTGAAAGATGTTTTTTCTTCTGCTGCAGCTGCTCCTCCAACTGCTCCAGCTACTGGTGCAGCTGCTGCTACTGCAGATACTCCATATTTTTCCTCTATAGCCTTTACTAATTCTGCAAGTTCTGCAACTGTTAAGCTATCAATTTTTTCTAATAATTCTTCTATCATTTTAAATTCCTCCTAATTTTTATTTTTTGGATAAAACTATGCGTTTACCTCTTCTTTTTGCTTTCTTACTTGATCAAGTGCAATTGCAACTTTGGAAATATTTCCAAGTAATGCTCCAGCAAGCATGCCAAGTAATTCTTGTCTTGATGGTAATTTTGCTAAAGTAATAATTTCTTCTACAGACATTACTTTTCCTTCAATAATACCACCTTTAATCTTATAAAATTCATTATCTTTTGCAAATTTATAAATTGCTTTTAATGGTTCTAAGTAATCTTCTTCTGCCATAACAACAGCTGTTGGACCTTCCAATACAGAATCTAACTCTTTTTCGCCATTTGCATTTAATGCTCTTTTTACAATGTTATTTTTTATAACTTTGTATTCTGCTTTTGCATCTCTTAAAGTATTTCTTAGTCCTGTAACATCTTCTACAGTAATTCCTCTATAGTCTGTTAATAGGACAAGATTTGAGCTTTTAAATCTTTCTGCTAAAGCTTTTACTTCTTCTTCTTTTTGTTTTATAATCGTTTCACTTGCCATTTTATTTTGTTCACCTCCCTAAAATTTTTCTATTTATCATTATTTAAAATAGTTAAACTTAAAGGTTATCTTTACAAAAACCACTCTTTATAGCCAAAGGCATATAAAGAGTGGTTTTTTTCTCTCTTTTCTATGCCTCGGTAGGACTTACTTTTGCCTACTTTCTTTGGCTACTATCTTTTTATTTTTGATCAATGTACAACCCTGGTCCCATTGTAGTAGATATTGCTACTGACTTAATATATTGTCCTTTTGCTGCTGCTGGTTTTGCTTTAATAATAGCTCCCATAATAGCATCATAGTTTTCTACTAATTTATCTACTCCAAAAGAAACTTTTCCAAAACCTAAATGGATAATATTAGTTTTATCTAATCTATATTCTACTTTACCAGATTTAATTTCTTGAATAGCTTTTGTAACGTCCATTGTTACTGTTCCAGACTTTGGATTTGGCATTAAACCTTTTGGTCCTAATACTTTACCAAGTCTTCCTACAACACCCATCATATCTGGTGTTGCCACAATTACATCATAATCAAACCAATTTTCTTTTTCTATCTTTGGTATTAATTCTTCCGCTCCCACATAGTCAGCTCCTGCTTTTGTAGCTTCTTCTGCTTTCGGACCTTTGGCAAATACTAATACTTTTAATGTTTTACCAGTTCCATGTGGAAGTACTGTAGTACCTCTTACTTGTTGGTCTGCATGTTTAGAATCCACTCCTAGTTTTACATGCAATTCTACTGTTTCATCGAACTTTGCTTTTGGCATTTTTTCGATTATTTCTAGTGCTTCTTTTACTGGATAAAGTTTGTTTTTTTCAACAAGCTTTGCACTTTCTCCATATCTTTTTCCTTGATTCATTTTCTTCCTCCTTTGGTTATAACGAAGTTTTTCTTCTCCCAATTTTTAATTTTAGTCTGTTACAACTACACCCATACTTCTTGCAGTACCTGCAACCATGCTCATAGCTGCTTCTAATGATGCTGCATTTAAGTCTGGCATTTTTTGTTTTGCAATTTCTTCTATTTGTGCTTTTGTAATTGTTCCTACTTTTTCTCTATTAGGCTTTCCAGAACCTTTTTGAATTTTAATTGCTTTTTTAATTAAAACGGCTACTGGTGGTACTTTTGTTATGAATTCGAAAGATTTATCTTTATATACTGTAATAACTACTGGAATAATCATACCAGGTTGATTTGCAGTTCTATCGTTAAATTCTTTTACAAATTGCATAATATTTACACCACTTGATCCTAATGCTGGTCCTACTGGTGGAGCTGGTGTAGCTTTTCCTGCCTCGATTTGTAGTTTAATTATGTTTGTAATTTCTTTCTCTGCCATTTTGGATAGCACCTCCTTTTTAAGTTTTGTTTGTACATTGATTTAGCATTTTTACTAAATCAAGATAGTATTTATTAATTTGGATAAGATATTTGCTCTTTGTTTTACAATTATCTTAAATTCCATTTTAAACAACTTTAGTTATTTGAGAAAAATCTACTTCTACTGGTGTTTCTCTTCCAAACATAGAAACTAATACTTTTACTTTATGTTTATCTTTATTAATTTCTTGTACTGTTCCTATAAAATCTTTAAAAGAACCATCTATAATAGTAACAGATTCTCCTACAGAAATATCTAAGGTAACAGACGGAACTTCAAATCCCATTTGTCTAATCTCTTCTTCTGTCAGTGGTATGGGGTCTGTTCCAGAACCTACAAATCCTGTAACTCCTCTTGTATTTCTAACAATATACCATGTTTCTTCTGTTACAATCATTTTTACTAAAACATACCCTGGAAATACTTTTTTTAAGTTGGTTTTTCTTTTTCCATCTTTTATTTCAATTTGTTCTTCCATAGGAACTACAATATCAAAGAAATAGTCCTCTAATTCTCTATTTTTTACCGTTTTCTCTAGGTCTGTTTTTACTTTATTTTCATATCCAGAATAAGTATGTACCACATACCATCTAGGTACTAAATCACTATTAGTTTGAGACATTTGCTATATAGCCTCCTTCTTATTCAGTTACATTTTCAGAAGTAGTATTTTGTTCTACATTTTCTTGACTTTCAGCATTTTGTGTTGTTTGCTGGTTTGTTTGTACGTTTTCTGTATTCGTGTTATCTACTGTATTTGTTATTTCATTATTAGAACTTACTAATTCTTTTAATTTATTAATTCCATAAGTATTCATAGACTCAAATACAATATCTAATACAAACACAATTACTGCCGTAATTAATACAATAGTAACAACAGCAACTGTATTATTTAATAATTGCTTTGGTGTTGGCCAAATTACTTTTTTTAGTTCTGCCTTAAAATCTTTGAAAAAATGCTTTTTATTTTTATTTTCTTTCTTATTTTCTTTGCTATCCTTTTTAGCCATTTTATATCCTCCTTAAAATAGCTCTTACTATTTTGTTTCTTTGTGTGTTGTACGTTTTTTGCAGAATTTACAATATTTAACTATTTCTAGTCTATCTGTATTATTTCTTTTATTTTTTGATGTCATATAAT
>CALXAQ010000131.1 GCA_944386335.1 uncultured Clostridia bacterium
AAAATATAAAAAAAAAAAACAAAAATACATAAAAATAAATAAAAAAAATAAAAAATATGATAAAAAAAAAAAAAAAAAAAGGAGAAATTATTATGTATGCATATATCAAAGGAAGTTTAGAAGTAAAAACTACAGGATATGTAGTAATAGAAGCAGGGGGCGTTGGCTATAAAATTTATATGTCAGAACCATCTATACAAAGCTTAGGAGATTTAGGGGAAATAGTAAAAGTTTATACATATTATCGAGTAAGAGAAGATGATGTGAGTTTATACGGATTTAAAACGAATGAAGAACTTCGTATGTTTGAACTGTTATTATCTGTTGGTGGAATAGGAGCAAAGTCTGCTATTGGAATTTTATCTAATATAGCACCATCTAGTTTTGCTTTAGCAATTATTAGTGATGATGTAGCTAAAATTAAACAACTACCAGGGATAGGAGCAAAAACAGCACAAAGATTAATATTAGAATTGAAAGATAAATTAAAAGCACAAGAAATAGAAGAAAATGAAGAAATGACAAGTAATGTAAAATCGGCTTTTGAAAAAAATGATAAATATATAGAAGCGATGTCTGCATTACAAGTATTAGGATACACAAGAAAAGAGATAGAAAAAGCACTCGAACAAGTAAATGTGGAAGATGCTACAGTAGAGGAAATTATAAAAAAAGCATTGCGTAATTTAGCAAGGTAATAGAAAAGAGTGAAAAAACATGGTAGATTTAAGTAAACCACTTGCCTTTCGAATGGCACCTAAAACATTAGAAGATTATGTAGGACAAGAACATGTTTTAGGAAAGGATAAAATTTTATATAGAACAATTATGGCAGATAGGCTATCTAGTATTATTTTGTGGGGACCTCCTGGTTGTGGAAAAACATCACTTGCAAGAGTCATTAGTCATACTACAAAATACAAATTTACAAGAATTAATGCAGTAACTGCAGGAATAGGTGATATTAAAAATGCTATTGCAGAAGCTAGTAACCTATTGTTAAATCCTTCTGGAAAGTGCATTTTATTTATTGATGAAATTCATCGTTTTAATAAATTACAACAGGATGCACTTCTTCCTTTTGTGGAAAATGGAACGGTTATTCTAATAGGAGCCACCACTGAAAATCCTTACTTTGAAGTAAATAAAGCGTTAATTTCTCGTTCTATGGTGGTAAGATTAGAGCCTTTAAGCTTAGAAAATGTATATACAGTATTAAAAAGATCGCTAACTGCACCAGAAGGACTGGGAAATTATAAAATAAAAATAGAAGACGATACAATGCGAAAAATTGCAGAAGTGGCTAATGGAGATGTAAGAACAGCACTAAACGGACTAGAAGTAGCAGTACTAACTACTAAGGTAAATAAAGAGGGGTATATAGAAATTACGCCAGAAATTGCAGCCAATTGTGTACAAAATAGGAAGGCCATTTTTGATAAAAATGGAGATAGTCATTATGATAATATTAGTGCTTTTATTAAATCTATGAGAGGGAGTGATGCAGATGCAGCAATTTTTTATTTATCTAGAGCATTAAATGGGGGAGAAGATCCCATGTTCTTAGCCAGAAGAATTGTGATTGCAGCAGCAGAAGATGTAGGAATGGCAAATCCAGAAGCATTAATTATTGCTAATAATGCTATGCAAGCAGTACATATGGTTGGAATGCCAGAGGCACGTATTATTCTGGCAGAAGCAGCTGTATATGTGGCAAAATCACCAAAATCAAATGCAAGTTATTTGGCTATAGATAAAGCATTAGCAGACGTAAAAAATAAGGATACAGGGGAGGTACCTATGCATATACGTAATGCTCCAGCAGAGGGAATGGAGCAATTTGACTATCATGCAGGTTATAAATATCCGCATGACTATCCAGGTCATGTAGTAGAACAACAATATTTGCCAGATAAAATGGTAGGAACAAAATATTATATACCAGATGAAAACATAAAACCAATAGTATAAAATAAAAAACTCTGGTTCATTCCAGAGTTTTTTATGTAATAGAAAATTTTTACAAAATTTCTAATACAAAATTGTATGTAAATAATTATTTTTTTTCTATTTCTTGTTGCTTTTCTTCAGCATCTTTCATAACTTCCTTCACAGTTCCTAAACTACTTAATGCTGCAGTGGCTTCAAATGGGATAAATACTTTGTTTGCTTCTCCATTTGCTACTTCTTTTAATGCTTCCAAAGATTTTAATTGTACTAAAGTAGTATCTGGATTAGCCTTTTTCATAGCAGAATATACTTTTTGAATTTCTTCTGCCTTTGCTTCAGCTACTTTTCTAATGGCTTCTGCTTCACCAGTAGCTCTTCTAATTTGAGCTTCTCTTTGAGCTTCTGCCTCTAGGATAGCGGCTTGTTTTTTACCTTCTGCAAGTGTAATAGCAGACTGCTTTTCACCTTCTGCCTGTAAAATTAAAGCTCTTTTACTTCTTTCTGCATTCATTTCTTTTTCCATGGCATCACGAATGTCGGCAGGAGGAGTAATATCTTTAATTTCTACTCTATCAATTTTACAACCCCATTGGTCAGTAGCTTCATCTAAAGTTTCTCTTAATAAATCATTAATAGAATCTCTAGAACTAAAAGTTTCATCAAGCATTAATTTACCAACAATATCACGAATAGTAGTGATAGCTAAATATTCAATACCTTTCTTTAAACTTTGAATTTCATAAACTGCTTTGGCTGGATCTGTAATTTTATAGAACACAACAGTATCAATAGTAATAGTAACATTATCTTTGGTAATTACTTCTTGTGGAGTAATATCAAAGGTTTGCTGTTTTAAACTAACTACACTTCTTACTTTATCTAAAAAAGGAATAATAACAGTAAGACCAGCATCGGCTACTTTGTGAAATTTACCTAACCTTTCAATAATATACACTTCAGATTGCTTTACTACTTTAATAGATTTTACAGCAAGAAGTATTAAAATGGCAATAATAACAATGGTGACAATAATACCTGTCATAATAAAATTCCCCTTTCTTTTTTATACCAATAATATTTCTAATAGCAAAAATAAATTATAAAAAAACTTCAACATCCTTATTATATCATATAAATTGGTAAAATGGAAGAGTTTTGTATAAAAATTATGTAAAGGATGCTAAGAGATAAGATTTTTGTTAAAAATAAGATTAATAAAAAATTTAGGATATACAGAGTGAAAATATGATGATGTAGGTTTTAATATCATATT
>CALXAQ010000132.1 GCA_944386335.1 uncultured Clostridia bacterium
GTTCTTCGATAATTCTCTTGCTTAAGCTAAATATAGTATACTATATTTTTTATTATATGTCAAATGTTTTTTGAATATTCATTTTTTTATTTATTAAAATAATTTCTATTTGAAGTATAATAGAATACAACAATTTTGGAAAATCCTTTCTTGAAAAAATATAAAAAGATGGTATAATAAAACAACCAGAAGAAAGGAACTTAATTATGAACTTAGAAATGATTAAACAAGCAAATACACAATATATAGGAAAAGAAATACTTTATTATCTAGAAATAGAATCTACACACAAAAAAGCAGAAGAATTAGCTAAGAAAAAAAGTATAAAAAATGGAACACTTCTAATTGCAGAAAAGCAAACAGCTGGAATAGGAACAAAAGGTAGAAGTTGGTATACAGGAGAGGAGAACATAGCAATGACAATGGTATTATATCCGAATAATAACATAGAATCTTTAAAAAATTTAACCATAGAGTTAGCACAAGCCATGAAAGAAAGTATTAAAGAATTATATGGTTATGATCTAATAATAAAAGAACCAAACGATTTATTATTTCATAATAAAAAAATTAGTGGTATTTTAACGCAATGTGCTAGCCAAGAAGGAAAAATACGATATCTTATAATAAGTATAGGTTTTAATGTAAATGAAGAAAAATTTTCAAAGGATATAGAAAAAATAGCCACGTCGTTACAAAAAGAAACAAATAAATTATTCTCTAGGGAAGAGATTATTCAAAAATGGATAGAAAAAGTAGAGAAGATGATAAATACTAATTTTTAAATTTATGTATGATAAAGTAAAAAAGAGACATACTAAAAATAGAAAAACTCAAATGAAAAAATTTATATATAAGTAAATATTTATCAAGATACACTAAAGACTAGAAAAATTAAGAAAAAACAGCATGGAATATAAATGTAGTAACAAAATAAAAAAGAGAGAGTAGTAATAATTTTTCTATATCCGCCAAGACGGATGGTTTCTGTGCTTAAATTAACAAAAAATGGAATAGGTCTTGGTGGAGATAAATGAGTATAGAAATTTTGTTAAAACAAGTTAGGCAAGAAAAGAATATGACATTAAGTATGCTATCTAAAAAGAGTGGAGTATCTAGAACACATATCAATGATATTGAAAATAATTTGAAAAGTCCTAGTTTATTTGTGATGGTAAGATTAGCAAAAGCCTTAGATGTAGAAGTAACGGAGTTGTATAAAATAAAATGGTAGTAGAAGAGATGTTAAAACAGGAATTAGATAGAGTGATAGAAGAATATGGATTAGATTCAGAAGAAGCATATGAGATAACAATAAGAATAGAAGAATTTTTAAAAAATGAAGAATTAAAGAGAAAGTTAGAATCTAAAAATTATTATCAAAATAGCATAAAAGGATTAATGGAATATATAAAGAATAATGAACAAAATCCTAGTGAACAAAGATGGAACAGATATGCTATAGAACATGGTTATTTATCTGCTAAGGTAATTGGTTATTTATCTGGAAAAGGCTTTAATAAATTATGCAAACAAAAAAGAAAGGAACAAATACAAGGCGAGTAGAATAAAAAAGTAACATAAAGGTAGACTTCTAAAAAGAAGTCTTTTTGTGTTGGAAACAGAAACACAAAAGAATTTTTAAAATAACTATGGACTTTTTTGGAAATTTGACCTAAAATAGAAGAGTACAAAAAAAGTCGAAATAAGAACAAGAAAGGAAGGAAAAAAATGAACAACATATGGCATGATATTAGTCCAGAAAGAATTAAAAAAGATAATTTTGTAGCAGTAATAGAGATTTCAAAAGGAGGAAGAAATAAATACGAATTAGATAAAGAAACAGGAATGCTTCGCTTAGATAGAGTATTATATACTTCTACACATTATCCTGCAAATTACGGTTTTATTCCAAGAACGTATGCGGGAGATCATGACCCATTAGACGTATTAGTTTTGTGTCAAGAAAAAATAGTATCCCTTGCTTTAGTAGAAGCATACCCAATAGGAGTATTAAAAATGATTGATGGCAATGAATATGATGAGAAAATTATAGCGGTAGCGAGAAGAGATCCTTTTTTAAATGATTATCAAGATATTACAGAAGTACCAAGTCATATTTCAGCAGAGATCATGCACTTTTTTGAAGTATATAAACAATTAGAAGGAAAACAAACTTCCGTAGATAGAATGATGGGAAGAGAAGAAGCAGAAAGAATAATACAAGAATCGATTAATAATTACATACAAAAATTTGGCAAATAGAAAATAAGGATGGAACTTACTATGTGGGAAAGGATTATTTTTAATTTATTAGCATTTTATTTGTTCTTAGTGATATTTGTTAGAATGATTAAAAGAAATGATACCAATTATATTTATTTGTTGGGATTACAAGCATTAGGTATATTAATTTCTTTTATAGCACTTATCTTCCAAGTAACATTGTCAACTTTTATAGTGATTTTTACTTATATAATTAGTATTTTTCTTCCAATAGTCATTTTATTAATAGAGAGAAAAGGTATTTTTTTATCAGAGCTAATCTGTAAAATAAAAGTAATTATTGCAAAAGGAACAGGTAAAGAAGAAAGAGCGAGAAAAGAATTATTAACCCTATTAGAAAAATATCCACACAGTTATCTAGGACATAAATTATTAGCTCAAATATATGAACAAGAAGAAAAAACACAAATAGCCATTGAAGAATATATGAGGGCAGTAGAAATACATCCAAAAGAAGATGCAATTTATTATAAAATAGCAGAACTTTTGCATAAAGAAGAAAAAGGAGAACAAGCGAAAGAAATTTTAGTAGAACTACTAAAAAGAAAACCAGATGATGAAAAAGCAAGTTGCTTACTGGGTGATATTTTGTACGAAAATGAACAATTAAAAGAAGCGGTGAATGTTTATTTAGAGGCATTAAAATATCATCCAGAGAGTTATAATTTATACTATAATTTAGGAATGGTATATACTAGACTAAATGATTTTCAAAGTGCAAAAGAATATTACGAAAAAGCAGCACAATTAAATTCTTTATTATATCAAGCAAAATATAGCTTAGCACAAATTGCCTTAATTTATAATGAACTAGAAGAGTCACAAGAATATTTCATGGAATGTATTAACGGAAGCTTCTTGGAAGACCTTGCCTATTATACACTTGCTTATATTGCTATGTTAAAAGGAGAAGAAGAGAATGCAATAGAGTATTTAAATGTGGCAATACAAGAGAATGAAAATTTATATGAAAAAGCTAGAAAAGAACCGCTTTTTCAATATATTATAAAAAAAGTGGATAAACCAAATAAAAATGGAAAACAAGTAAATTGGAGAAAACAGGTATTAAATAAAAAAGAAAAACAAGTATTAATGCATTTACAAAATACTTATGAATTAGTAGGAAATTTAAATCATAATGATATAAAAGCAATTAGAACTATTAAATTAAAGAGAAAAGAACAACAGGCAAAAGAAAAAGAACAAAAAGAACGTGAAGAATAGAATATTTTCCAAGAATAATTCGTAGAATAGAAACAAAAGAAAAAATGAAGGAGTGTAAGTGGCATGCAAAAAATAGCTGTTATTGGTGGAGATTTACGAATGGTAAAATTAGTAGAAATGCTAGCAAAAGATAATTTTGAAGTTTATACGTATGCTTTAGAAAAAGCAGAAAGTATTTCGAAAGTAGAAAATGTAAAACAAAAACCATCCATACAAGAAGTACTGCAAGACGTGAAAGTGGTAATTGGACCAATTCCACTATCTAGTAATAATATTAGTATTAATACACCATTTAGTGAGACAAATGTTACAATAGAAGAACTCTCACAAGCTTTGAATGGTAAAATATTTATTGCAGGAAATATGAAACCAGAACTGTATGAATATACAAAAGAAAAAAATGTACAGATAATAGATTTATTAAATAGAGAAGAATTAGCAGTACTGAATACTATCTCTACGGCAGAGGGAGCTATTCAAATTGCTATGGAGGAGACTAACAGCACCATACATGGAAGTGATGTTTTAGTAATGGGATATGGAAGAGTTGGCAAAATTGTAGCCAATATGTTAAAAGGGATTGGAGCAAATGTCTATTGTGAAGCTAGAAAAAATGTAGATTTAGCTTGGATAAAGGCATATGGCTATGTACCTGTTCGACTAAATGAATTGGAAGAAACCTTGCCTAAGTACGATATTGTTATTAATACAATTCCATCTATGGTGTTAGATGAAAATCGTTTAAGATACTTAAAAAAAGAGTGTTTAATTATAGATTTAGCATCTAATCCAGGAGGAGTGGATAGAATGGCTAGTAAAAAACAAGGAATTAAAACAATTTGGGCGTTATCTTTGCCAGGGAAAGTGGCACCACTTACTTCAGCAGAATTTATTAAAGATACAATTTATAATATATTAAAAGAAATGGAAATTTAATTGTAGATATAGGAGAAGGGAGAAAAAATGGATATTATACAAGCATTTATATTAGGAATTATACAAGGAGTAACAGAATTATTACCGATATCTAGTTCTGCACATTTGGCTATTATACCATGGCTTTTTGGGTGGACAAATTCAGAAAGTTTTAAAATTGCTTTTGAAGCATTTGATGTGGCGTTACATTTTGGAACATTATTAGCAATTGGCATTTTCTTCTTTAAAGACTGGATCAATTTAATAAAAGGAGGATATCGCCAAGTAGTAAAAAAAGAAAAAAGTTTTGAAGGAAAAATGTTTTGGTATATAGTGATAGCTACTATTCCAGGAGGAGTTATAGGCTTTTTACTAGACAAATTTGCGGGAGATATATTAGAAAAACCAATTATTATTGCAACAGCATTAATTGTTATGGGAATTATTTTATATGTTGTAGATAAAAAAGCAAAATCAAAAGTAACCTATGAAAAAATGACGTTAAAGCAAACTTTTTTAATAGGTCTTTCTCAATGTTTAGCTTTTATACCAGGTGTTTCAAGATCAGGAATTACTATGACAACAGCAAGGGCAATGGAAATAGAAAGAGAGTCAGCAGCAAAATATTCTTTTATGCTTTCGGCACCTATTGTATTAGCAGCTACTATTTTTAAATGTAAAGATTTTGTTTTTAGTATACCATTTTTTGTGGGAGTATTTACAAGTTTTATTGTAGGAATTTTTGTAATAAAATTTTTATTAAAATATCTACAAAAGGGTAGTTTTAAAGGATTTGCTATTTATAGAATAATGGCAGGACTTATTATCATTATTATGGCATTATTTATTAGATAAATACAAGATAATATAATTCATCACAAATATTTTACTGTTAGAAATAATAAGCAGTAAAATACTTGTGTTTTTTTATGTAATGCGTTTAAAAACAATATTACAAAAAAATTACATTTATATTACAACTATATTAAATGTATTGACTTTTATACAAAAAAAGATAAAATAAGGTCATGAATATATGAGGTTTGTAAAAATTTAGCAAAAAAAATACATAAAAAAACCAAGTATTTTTTGTCTTTTTATGTCGAATAATACTATTGTAAATCTAAAAAACAAAGGAGATATCATGGCTAGTTGCTTAGGATTATATATTGAAACTAATTTAATAAAATATGCAAAAGTAACAAAAGAACACGATAATTTAAAAGTGGAATCTTTTGGTATCAAATTTTATGAACAATTAGGAAATGCTATTCAGCAAATTATTGCAGAAACGTATAGCTATAAAATTCCTATTAGTATTAATTTGTCTGAAGAAACTTATAATTACTTCTATTTCTTCAATTTACTAAATAAAAACGATTTAAAAAAAGCTATTGAAACAGAGTTTGATTCCTATTGTTTCGATAAAGGTTTTAATAGAAATGCCTTAGAAACTAGATATGCTTTGGTGCCAGATTTACAAGATAAAGAAAAAATAAAGGCAATTTATATTTCTACAAATAAAATAGAAATTAATAATAAATTACAAGACTTAGCAAATGCTACAGTTTCCACAATAACAGTTATGCCAATGGCTATAGTCAATATTGCAAATATTAAAGAAAAAGAAGGCTATATGATTGTCAATATTGAAGAAAAAACAACAGTTACAACGGTTATTGATAAAAAAGTATATCATGTGGACAAAATAGACAATGGAATGAAAACCATTTTAGATAGTATTAGTGAAAAAGAAAATTCTTATTCAAAAGCATATGAAATTTGCAAAAATTCTACTATTTATACAATGGAAGGAAAGGAATTACAAGAGGAAGAAAACTTATATCTTGAAGATATTATGCCTACATTGTATCAAATTTTAGAACAAGTTAAAACTTTAATAGAAGGATCTTTAAATAAAATTGATACTGTTTATATTACAGGTACTGCAAGTGCTATTAATAATATCGATTTGTATTTTCAGGAATATTTAAGAGATCAAAAATGTGAAATTTTAAAACCATATTTTATACCAGATAGTGTAAAAATTAATATAAATGATTATGTAGAAGTAAATTCTGCTATTGCTCTTGCTATGCAAGGTTTAGGATATGGAATTAAAAGTATGAACTTCAAAAAGGCAAGTTGGTTAGATAATATGCCAGATTGGATGAAAGCAGAAGTTGGAGGAAAACAAAAGGAAACAAAGTCAAAAGGGAAAATAAATTTCTCTTTTAGCCTGAAAGGTGAATTAGATAAAGTAGAAAGATGGCTACTTCGTAGTGCAATTAGTGTGTTATGCCTATTTGTTATCTATTCAGGATTTTCTATTTTCTTAGATAATCAGATAAAAAGTAAACAAAAAGAAGTAGAAGAAAATACAAATGCAACTATGGAACAAATTGCTTTAGCGGATAAAGATTTGACAACGATTAATACAAAAACTACTACTTATCAAGAAATGACAAAAGATTTACAAGAATATGGAGAATATAAAACAGATAGCAACCGTACAAAAGATATTATACCAACATTGCTTAGTGAAATTATGTATGCAATACCAACAGGAGTAACCATTACTTCTATACAAAATACTTCAGGAACACATATTGTAATTAATGCTGAATCGCAAGAATACGATCAACTGGGATATTTTGTAGGTAGAATTAAAAATGATTTAATATTAAGAGATACTGTTTCTACCTCTGGAGTAAAACAAGGTGATGTTGTAAAAATTGTGATAGAAGGAGAGTTGCCATGAAAAAAATATTGCTAATCATTATGATAATATTATTGATAGTTGCAGTTTATTTTGTATTAAGTACAGGCATTGGCATTGGTAACATCCACATATTAGGAATCAAGCAAATTATGGAAGCAAATGAAAACTTAGACAAAAAAATACAAGAGTTAAATCAAGCTATTGATGTTAGTTATCCTCAAAAAATAGAGGATTTAAAAACTGCTAGTAGAACTTTTAAAGAGGCAAAAGACGAATATATTAATTTAACTAGTGTTAGTTCTGATCAAGAAATATTAGATGCTATGAAACAAGAAAGTTATACAATAGAATATTTGTGGGCTAGAATAGGAAATCATGCGAAAAAGCAAGGTGTAAATATAGAATTTCAAATTGTTTCTAATGATACAGGTTTGCAAGGAATCTATAATTTAAACTTTACAGTAGATGGGAGTTATATAGCTATTACAAACTTTATTTCAGCTATTGAAAATGATGGAGAACTAAATTTTAGAATACAAGGATTTGCTTTAAATCCAAATCAAGGAAATGTGTTAAGGTCAACCTTTACTGTTAAAAATGTAGCAATTCAAGGAAATACATCTACACAAACAGTACAAGCTACAAATCAAACAGAAAATAATACAGAAAACAACATAGAGAACAACACAGAAAATATACAAGGAAATAGCGAAAATGAAATGACCAATACAGAGCAAGCACAGTAAAAGAAATAGAAAGGAAATAATGTTATATGATAAAAACAATTTTAAAAGAAGGAATCATTACCATTTTACTATGTGTAGCTATCTTATTAATACTTAGTGTTATTTTCTATGATTATAATCCTTTAACAAAGACAGTGCCTAATAAGGTGGCTTATGTAGCACCAAATGAAATAAAAGAAGAACTTGAAGGAGAAATTTCTCGTTTAAATACGACAAATATCGTTTATACTATTGAGGGAGCAGATTTAAATGTATATAAGCAAAGTAATAGTTATGTATCAGGAAAAGCAAATCCGTTTGCAAGTTCCACAACCTCTAATAGTAATACAACAGATAATACAGAGTTAAATAATGAAGAAAATACACAAGGAAATAATGAAAGTACACAAGAAAATGAACAAATTATAGATAATACAGTTAAAAATCCAGATTCATCAGGTACATTCTTTAATAATACTGGAACAAAATAAATAAAGTGGGTTATATTTATTTCTTTATAAATATATACAAAAAATTATATAAGGAGGAAGGTTTTATGTTAAAAGGTCAAAACGGTGTAACATTAGTTGCTTTAGTTGTTACCATTATCGTTTTAATTATTTTAGCTGGTGTAAGTATCGCTATGGTAATAGGTGATAATGGAATTATACCAAATGCACAAAAAGCAGCTACAGATCAAAAAACAGCTAGTGACAAAGAAAATAAGGATATGAAAAACTTAATTTATTATGTAGAAGACAGCGTTAATAAAGTAGCTCAATAACTAAATATGAGGTTGCCTAGGTTGATATCATTATATTTAGGTAGCCTCTATTTTTTAAAAAGGTAAGAAACATGGAAATAATTATTTTTTATTTTTTAATATTTTGTATAGGAGCGGTATTTGGCAGCTTTTTTACATTAGCCGTATATCGTATTCCTCTACACAAAGATATTACACACGAAAGATCTTTTTGCCCAAATTGTAAGCATAAACTATCTTTCTGGGATATGATACCTATTTTAAGTTATATTTTTTTAAAGGGAAAATGTAGATATTGTGGGCAAAAAATTAGAATACGCTATTTATTATTAGAGGTATGCTCTGGGTTAGTATTCCTTTTATTTGCTATATCTTTAAATTTACAATTCTTACAAATAGATAGATGGTTGTGTTTGCCATTTGGATTATTATATATAGCAGGACTTTTTATAATAGCAGGAATTGATAAAGAAAAACATATGGTATCCAAACCAGTTATATTATACGAAATTATAATTATTTCTATACATATGCTATATCTATGTGTATTAGAACAAACCAATATATATAGATATGTTATATATCTTGCTTTCATTGTATTATGGAATATGCTAGAGATTTTCTATTACAAAAGATATTTGAAAAATAACTATATGTTAGAAAATTTAAGTCTATTCTTTATTATGACAATATTTACTTATGAAATAGGAATTATTTTAACAATTATTTTAACTTTACTTTCTATTGCTTTTACAATAGCATTAGAAAAGATAAAACAGGGGATAATAAGATATAAGAAAGAGAATAAAGATATCATACAAAACTTTCCAGTTGCTTTTTATTTATGTGTTAGCAATATAATTGTAATGATAATCATGAATTTTTGTACATGTGGGTGGTATCAATGAAGTTTTTTAAAAAATGCAAAGAAAATAAAGCGGTTATGGGAGTGGATATTGTAGTTTCCATAGTAGTTTTGTCTTTGTTTGCTGGTATTATTGCAGGAATGTTTGCAGAACTATTTCTGCAAAATATATCTATTAGAATGAATGCGATGGCAGTAAACTATGCAATTATTATTTTAGAAGATACAGATAGATTACCTTATGCCGAAGTAACAACAGAAAATTTAATGAATAATGTGCAAGAAAAATACTATATGTCTGATAATTATACAGCTAATATAGAAGTAACAAACTATAGCGATATAGATAATACAAAGGAAGATATTATAAAAATTGTAAAAGTAACTATCTCTTATCAATTACAAGATCAGGACTATAGTTATACTGTACAGAAAATAAAAATTAAAGAAATGTAGGAGAGGTACTATGAAAAAACAAAAAGGTGTTACATTACTTGCTCTAACAATCTATGTAATAGCCATTATAGTTGTTATGAGTATATTAGCATTTGTTAGTGAAAATTTTTTCTTTAATTCTTCTTATATTTCCGATACAGGAAGATACATTTCAGAATTTAATATGTTTAATATGTTTT
>CALXAQ010000133.1 GCA_944386335.1 uncultured Clostridia bacterium
ACCGAGGCAATATTTACTTTATATCGTAAATATAAAGTAGGTACTACCATTTCTTCACAAACACTTGCTCAATTGGGTGAGGCAGATGCAAAATACAGACAAACCATTGTATCGAACTGTATTAATAAATTAGTATTTGGTAACAATTCTATTGAGGAAAATTCATGGTGGGAAAAAGAATTTGGTAATATTCGTCATTGGAAATTTACTAATAGCTATGATACTGATAAAGAGAAATACGATGCAAAACTAGGCAATATTGAATGGGCATGGAAAGCTAAATTTGCAGCAGATAAAGTACGTTCTTTAGGATTCAAATCCTGTTTATTTAAGTGGAAATCTAATAAAGGAACTATTGATTTATGTGATGGTAAGTTAGATTTTATGGATGCAAAATATAAAGAACCAAAAACAGAGAAGAATTTCAATTTTGAGAAATTTACAACAGGTATTGCAGAAGATCCATATGCAAATAAAAAGAAAGCAAAATATACTTCTGACGATATTACTTTTGATGATAATCCTATTCAAACAGATACTTCTGATGCTAACTTCTTATTTAACAATGAAGATGCTATTTCGTTTGAATTTAAGAGAAAAAAATAGTAAGGTTTTCATATCCTTACTATTTTTTTATTTGTCACTTATTTCCATAATTTTTAGGCTTTCTTCTTAGGGTGACCCAATAATATCAGGGATAAGTGGGACATGTCTCATTTAACCCTGACATTTCTGGGACATTTTAAATTCCCAATAATTTTACTTCTACTTCTTGCATTTTATATTTTTTGGTTGCCTCATCTAGTTTAAATTCTACTAATGTTTTGTCCAGCGTTTCTTCATTTTGTCTTAAATCTGTAGTAAAGTATAATTTAATTTGTGGAATTTCTACTTGGTTCATCACTATTGTTTTAAATGTTTCTGCCATATGTTTTTCATCTTCACAAACAATGATTAATTGTGGCATAGACATAAATCCAGAATCTCCTACTTGAAAATTTCCATAGAAGTCTTGATATAATTTCATTTTATCTACTAATTTCTTTTCCCAGTCTTCTTCTCTTCTAATTACCTCAAATAGAAATTGAATTGTCTTTTTATTTTTGGTAAGTTTTACGCTTCCACCTGTTGCTTTAAATACTTTTCCAGCCATTTTCGCATTTAGTGTTGGCTTTGGAACGTAAGAATCAAATGCTTTTACTTTTCTCAAATAAGCAATTAATACTTGATTTCCTGCTAATCTCTTTTTAATCATAGGTACTGGCTTTGTATTATCTGTTGGTTGCCACTTACATTCTATCCCTCTGGAATTTAGTAAATATTTTCCCATTTTTTCTAAACAATAGATTCTATAAATTCCTTTTCCATCTTCAGAATTGAAGTAATATCTTGTTAATATTTTAGATTTTACTAATTGCTCCAATTTGTTATTTAATTTATCCTGTGATTTTATTTCTATTCCCTTCCATTGTAACAATTGAAAAATCTGTCTGGATGTAATGAATTCAAATTCATTTACCAATTCTAATATTCTAAAATGAATATCTCCTATATGTCCCATGTTAATTTTATGAATAATTTGATTCATGGAAACATATCCGTCTTTTCCATCAAATGTTTTAATTTCTCCTTCGCGAATCGCAAATGGAGATACTAACGCTTTAATTTCGTTATCTTCTACCATAGTTCATTCCTCCCTATATGATACCTTTTTACTTTAAGTTTTTATTTTCTTTTGCATTTATAGAATCATTAGTTTAATTTTTTTCTTTTCAGGGATAATCTTTTTGATAAAGACATTTACCTTTTGACCATAGGTAATTCCTTCTTTGTATTCTGCCATTCCTACTAAATTTGGTTTTAATTCTACAAAGATTCCATTTTTTGCTTTTTCTACTTCTCTTGCTATTCCAATGACAACAGAACCTTCTTCAAATTCTTTGGCATTTTCTTCCCAACTACCTAATAGTTCTTTATAGGATAAAAGTACTCTATCTTGTCCTCTATCTATGTATTTTACCACAACTTGCAGTTTTTGTCCAATTTTTAGTCTTTCTAGTGGAGATTTTATTCTTGCTATAGAAATATCTTCTATACGTAATAACCCTACTATTCCTCCTCCAATCTCTATAAATGCTCCATATGGTTGTACGCTCTTTACAATTCCATGTACAATATCGCCTTCTTTTAACTCGTTTTTTACCCAATCCATTGCTTCTTTTCCTACTGCTTTTCTAGATAAAATAAATTTATTTTCATAATTTCCTATTCCTTTTACTTTAAACTGTACATAGTGGTTTACTTTGCTAATACAAATATTGGGCTTTGGAAAACCTGTCTCATCTACATTGACCGCTTCTACTTCTTCTCTTGGGATCATTCCTATTAGTTGATTTCCAAAATCCACATATAAATTGTAGGCAGCATCACATTTTTTTACAAGTCCTTGAATTGTTTCACCCGTTTGCATAGCCTTATATAAATAGTCTTTTGATACTGGTCTAAAATTTTCTTCCCATCCTTCTGGAATAAATTTTTGAAATTTCAATTTTTCTCTCCTCTTCTTTTGTTTTTCATATTTCTTAAAGAAATATCACTTATTTTCAACTATTTTTTTAATTTCTTCTTCTTTTAAATAACGCCATTTTCCTAAAGGTAAATCTTTTACGCCTATTCCCGCAATTTTACTTCTATGTAGTGCTAGCACTTTCTTTCCAATTGACTCACACATTTTTCTTACTTGCCTGTTTTTACCTTCATGTATGGTAATTTCTAATCTTGAAATATTTTTTTCTGTATCTGTTTTTAATATTTTTACCAAAGCTGGTCTTGTTACATAATTCTCTATTTCTACACCTTTTTCTAGTTTTTCTTTTTCTTCTTGTGTGATAATTCCTTTTACCGTAACCGTATAGGTTTTGGTAATTTCATGTTTCGGGTGTGTTACCTCATAGATAAAATCTCCGTCATTACTTAAAATGAGTGCTCCAGATGTGTACATATCTAGTCTTCCTACTGGCAATACTTTATAAGGACAATTTTTTACTAAATCCATAACTGTATTTCTTTTAAATTGATCTTCTACTGTAGTTACATACCCTATTGGCTTATTTAATAAAATATAAACTTTCTGTTCTTGCTTTTTTATGATTTTCCCTTGATAAGCGATAACATCTTTATCTCCATCCACTTTTGTTCCTAATTCTCTAACTATTTTTCCATTTACAGTTACTTTCCCTTGCCAAATAGCCTCTTCTGCTTTTCTTCTGGAAAGAATTCCTTGGTTTGCTATCCACTTTTGCAATCGTTCTTCCAAATTTTTATCCCTCCTTTTCCTTCTAAAAAAGTTATCCATTATTTTCCTAAGATTTTCAACAGCTTAGCGCTAATTTGAATAAGATATTTTACAGTTGAATGTATGGCTAGCAGCCTCTACTTTTCTAGTCTATTCTGTTCTTTTCTAGCTGTTCTAATATTTCTTTTAAATACTCTGGCAATGGAGCTTCTAACTGCATTAGTCTTCCTGTTATAGGATGTTTAAATTCTAATTTTTGTGCATGCAAGCATTGCCCTTCTACTCTAAATTCATTTTTTCCATTTGAATATACCATATCCCCTATTATAGGGTGTCCTATTTCTGCCATATGTACTCTAATCTGATGTGTTCTTCCTGTATCTATTTTTATTTGTAATAAAGTATAACAACTCTTCTGTGTATGATAACGTTTTAACACTTGAAAATGTGTAATTGCTTGTTTTCCATTTCTCGTTACTGCCATTTTTTTTCTATCTTTGCTACTTCTTCCTATTGGCATATCGATCGTTGCCTCTTCTTCTGGAACAATTCCTCTTACTAAGGCAACATAAGTTTTCTTTACCTCTCTATTTTTTATCTGTTCACTCATTTTGATATGTGTTTTATCATTTTTAGCTACAATTAACAATCCAGAAGTGTCTTTATCTAAACGATGCACAATGCCTGGCCTAATTTCTCCACCTATACCAGATAAACTATCCTTACATAAAGCAAGTATTGCATTTACCAATGTTCCATCTGGATTTCCATTTGCAGGATGTACCACTAATCCCTTTGGTTTATTTACTACTAAAATATCTTCATCTTCATATATAACAGAAATAGGAATATTTTGTGGTTTTAATTTGCTTTCTTTTAATTCCTCTTTTTCTATAAAAATTTTATCTCCCTGTTGCACAAGATAAGATGGTTTTGCCTTCTTTTCATTTACTGTAATTTTCCCTTTCTCCAATAATCGTTTTACTGTCATTCTAGAAAATTCTTGTTTTGTAGTAATATAACTATCTAATCTGCTTCCCTCTTCTGTTCCTTTTACCACAATTTGTATTTTCTCCATCTATATTAAGTTCCTTTCTCTATTAAAGTTTTTCTTTTTTTGCTTGTATTGTCTGTTTTACATTATATACTGCAAACGCTACTATAAAAATTAATAAACCAATAAGTATATAAACATCTGCTAAATTAAAAATTGGGAAAGATTGTACCATTGGTGTAATATCTATATAGTTAATTACTCCTCCAAATAAAAGCCTATCTATTAAATTACTAAATCCTCCTGCTATAATAAAACTAAGTCCTATCTTCGTTCCTATACTCATTCTTGTAAATTGTACTATTAAAAAGCGAATGATAAAGGCTATTACAAGAATGTTTAACAATAAAATAAAAAATAAATTATCTTTTACTAATCCCATTGCTGCATCCATACTTTTCCAGTAACTTAGTTGCATAATATTTTGTATCCACACAATGCTATTTTCTTGCAAATTTATATTTGCATAAATTTTTATTCCTTGGTCTATTACTAACAACACAATCATTATTATAACTACCCATATTCTTTTTTTTATCTCCCTTTTCTTCACTTTCTTTTTCATTCCTTTCCCAAGGTCCTCATTCAAAATTATTTTGATTTATACCCTTTTTTTCTTAAATGGCTGTTTCTCTTTCGTAAATAACAAAATAGTCATCTTTATATAACTGCTTATAATCTTCATTTCTAGATAAAAACATATTTAATTTTGCATTTTTTACCACTATTACATGTGTAATATTATATTTTTCAAGTTTATCTTCATAGTAAGTACCTATAGAAGAAACATTCATATAATCTGAGAAAATGTTTCTTCCTTCGTATTCTCCTTCTTCATTTTTAGTACCATTAAATTCTGGTGTATACAAATCTGCTCTAGAATCAATAAATACAGGTATTCCTCTAAAAATTAAGTAACTACCATAATTATATTCGTTATATAATCTCATATTTTCTATATCTAAATTAGCTAATATCCAATCCGCTGCTTCCACAGGATAAGACGCAGTACTAACAAATTTATTATTTTTTTTAGGCATAAATAAGGATAGAGAAAAAATACAAACAACAAAAATAGTTAATAGCCTTCCTATCCACGTTGTCATAAATTTGCTAAGTTCCTCGCATCCTTTTGGATCATATTTTTGTATTAAAGCATTTATTAATTTTGCAAATACAAATCCTCCTATCAAAATGAGCATGGATATTTGCCTTCTTGACATAAATGCCATAAATACTAGGCCTGTCAACATAAATAAGTCACTTAACTTTATTTTCGTATCTGTGAAAATTAATATCACCAAAAATAAAGTTAATACTACCATAGTAGGTTTATCATTATATAAAGTTAGAGGAAGATGCTCACTAATACTTTGTGTTGTAGTTCCTTGCATTGTTTTAACTAAATATGTATATGGAGTATCTCCTAGTGGTGTTAAAAGACCTGTAAATGCACAAACTATTACTACTAATACTAACCATTTTACTGCCTTATTTTTTGTAACTTTAATTCTAAAGGGATGTTCTCGTAAATAATCTGTCTTTTGTTTTGCAGTTTTTTTCTCTTCTTTTTGTAATTCCAAATTTCTTTCCGTCTTTTGTATCTTTTGTTTTATTATTTCTGTGACCTTTCCTTGTTTTTCTAATCTACTTTTTTGGTTTTTCTGTACTTTTAATAAACAAATATAAAAAATTGTTTTTGCTTTCACTATCAAGTGCATATCTGAAAGGCTTGCTATTACATACTCTACTATATATGGCAAGAATACTACAAAGAAAAAAGGCCATACTGCTACGTGGATATTGGCTAATATAATGGATATTATTACTAGTCCTATAAGATATCTCTTCTTCTTGGTTTGTAAGAAATTTTCAATAAATAATATTTCCAGTACAAAAATAATATAAGAAACCAGTTGTGCTCTCGCTGCAATAAAATCCTTTAACAAATAGATAACTGCTAAAGTAAGTAAAAAAGAGACCACATTATTTTTAGTTAATTTTCTAGCCGTATGATATAGCAAAATTCCTAGAATACTTGCAAATACACAAGTAGAAAGGTAAATAAACAACATGCCTCCACTTTCTATCCCTGTTATTTCTCCTAAATGATAGATCAAATACATCCCTGTATCATATGCCCAATGAGGATAAGTATATGGTAAATCCTCATGCCATGAAAAATGGTCCTGCATATCAATACCATGTTCCGTAATCCATTCTCCTATTTTTATAGTATAATAAGTATCATTTTGCATAGTAATGGGGGAAATAGCAAAGCAAAATAAAATGATACATATAATAGCAATAATATGAAAACTAATTCTATTTTTTTTCTCTTCTTGGTTCATAACTTCCTCCCTGTTTTTATCTTGTTTTTTGTATTATATAATAAAACACCTTGTATAAACAAGGTGTTTTGTATTTTTTTATCCTTTTATTTGTTTTGCAACTTCTTCTGCAAAGTTTTCTTCTTTCTTTTCAATTCCTTCGCCTTTTTCTAGTCTTGCAAATCTAATAATTTTTGCTCCTTTTGTCTCTATTATTTTTCCTACTTTTTCATCTGGATTTTTTACAAAATCTTGCTCTACTAAGCAAATTTCTCCATAGAATTTTCCAATTCTTCCTTGTACCATTTTTTCTGCAATTTCTGCTGGTTTTCCTTCATTCATTGCTTGTGCTTTTAAAATTTCCATTTCTTTTTGTACTCTTTCTTCTGGTACAGAAGCTCTATCTAAATATTCTGGTCTAGCTGCTGCTATTTGCATACAGATATCTTTTTCTAATTCTTCTGTTGCATTTTCCATTTCTACTAATACACCAATTTTTCCATCACCATGAATGTATTTTTCAATAGTACCTGTTGCAGTTTCAAATCTTTCAAATCTTCTAATATGCATATTCTCTCCTATAGTTGCAATTTTCCCTGTTAATACTTCCTCTACTGTCTTTCCTTCTTCTGTAATAGAAGCTTGCTCTAATAATTCTTCTACTGTTTTTGGTGCTTTTAATGCAATTTGTTTTGCAACATCTGCAACAAAATTTCTAAATTCTTCATTCTTTGCTACGAAATCTGTTTCTGCATTTACTTCTACTACAGCTCCTACTTTTCTATCTTCAGAAAGGTAGGCTGCAACTAATCCTTCTGCTGCAATTCTATCAGCTTTTTTAGCGGCTTTTGCAATTCCTCTTTCACGTAATAATTCAATGGCTTTTTCTTCGTCTCCATTTGTTTCTGTTAATACTTTTTTGCAGTCCATCATACCTGCACCTGTTCTTTCTCTCAACTCTTTTACTTGACTTGCAGTAATCATCTTTTTTCCTCCTTCTTTGAAAAAAGGATAGAGCAGATAAAGGCTCTACCCTTTTTTATTTATTTTTTATTCTTCTACAGTTTCTTCTTCGCTTGCTACTACTTCTTCCATGCTCGTTGGTTCTTCAGTAGATTCCTCTGCCACCATCTCTTCTCCCATTTCCATGGATTCTCCTTGTTTTCCTTCAATGATAGCATTTGCCATAGTATCTGCAATTAATTTTACCGCACGTATAGCATCATCATTTCCCGGAATTGCATAATCCACATCCTCTGGATTGCAGTTAGTATCTACTAATCCAACAATTGGAATATTTAATTTTCTTGCTTCTAATATAGCAATTCTTTCTTTTTTAGGATCTACTACAAAAATAACTCCTGGTAGTTCTGTCATTTCTTTAATACCACCTAAGTTTTTCTCTAATTTCTCCATTTCTTTCTTTAAAAGAATAACTTCTTTTTTAGGTAATACATCAAATGTTCCGTCTTCTTGCATTGTTTCTAATTCTTTTAATCTGTCTACTCTTGCTCTAATTGTTTCAAAGTTTGTTAGCATTCCTCCTAACCATCTTTGATTAACATAGAACATTCCTGATTTCTCAGCAGCTTCTTTCATGCACTCTTGTGCTTGTTTTTTAGTACCTACAAATAGTACCGTTTTTCCTTCTTCTGCTTGTTCTTTCATAAAGCTATATGCTTCGTCTAATTTTTTAGATGTTTTTTGTAGATCAATAATGTGAATACCATTTCTTGCTTGAAAAATGTATTCTGCCATTTTTGGATCCCATCTTCTTGTTTGATGTCCAAAATGAACACCTGCTTCTAGTAATTGTTTCATTGCAACTACTGCCATTTTTTATTCCTCCTTTTTTGTTTTTACCTCCACTCTACTTCTGGCATTAAAAAAGACTTGTTTGTTTAAAACAAGCACGCTTTTTTAACTAAATAAAGTGTGCGTATTTTTTACGTTTATTATTTTACCAGAAAAATCTCAGAATTGCAAGTATTTTTTTACATTTTATGCAATTTAGGATCGTTCCTTAAATTGCATTTGTTCTTTTTAATATCATATATTTTTTATTAAACTTTGGATTGATATCCTAATATTTTTTCTACTATTTCCCACTCTAGCATATCTTCTTCAATTATATGACAAATAAATAACGTTCTTTCTACAGCATAAACATCTAATAAAGGTTCACTTTTTTTCTCTTGCATTAATACATGTATTCCGTCTGCTATGTTTTTCTTTAACAAATTTTTACCTAATCTCATTTTATTTTTATGGTTTCTTTTTCTTTCTACTTCTTCTATCCTTCTTATTTCTGTTTCCATCTTAGTAAAATCATTTTGAAACATACATACAATTTTATCTCTGTACTCTGCAAAAGTTCGTAATAATTCCTGCTCTAATCTAGAAATTGTTCCATTTCTCTTTTGTTCTATTCTTTTAATTAATTCATTAATATTTGTTTTTATTGTTTTTTGTATCATGTCATCTAATGCAACGCTAGTAGGAATATTTCCTCCCTTTTTCACATACCTTTCTACTGCTCTTTGCATATTTTTCTCCCCCCTATCTTTTGTTATATGGTAATTTTTCCCATATTTATAATAGAATAGCAAGTATAGTTTAAAAAAT
>CALXAQ010000134.1 GCA_944386335.1 uncultured Clostridia bacterium
ATCCATAGCAAGTAAGGTTTGATAAATTGCTTCATTTCCTATAATAATTACTTTAATATCTAAAGGAATAGGCTCTGGTTTTAAAGAAATCATTACCATGGAAGAACGTTGATCTGCTGTATTCTCGATGGATAATTCTTTAATACGAAGTGTTTTTTTTAAAGCTTCGTAGCAAATGCCATTCGCTACTAAATCCTTTGCTTGAAAGATAATATAACCACCGTTTGCCATATGCATAAGCCCAGGTTTTAACATAGTGTAATCCGTTTTTAAAGAACCGTAATAGTTTTCGTATTCTAATTTACCAAAAATATTGTGGTAAGAATAGTTAGAGTCCATAATAACAGGAGCACCCTCACGATTGCTATTGTCTACAAAAAGGTTTACTCGGTAATTCAGCCAAGGTTTTGGCGTTTCCATTCTAGGTCCTGCAGTAGGAACTTTTGAAGTATCTTCTTCTTTGGCTACATAGGCAGGAATATTTTTTAAAATATCTTGTTTAATAGCATTTAAAAATTGATTTACTTTTTTATTTCTTCTATATTTTGCCTTAATGTAATTGATATGAGAATTTACGGTAAGGAGTGCAATATTTGATTGCCATTCTTCTATTTTTTTATCAGAGGCTCTTTCAATTTCTTTAATTTTCCCAATAACCTCCATAATTTGTTGTTGCACAATAGTAGATTTTTCTTCAAATTCCTTTTTGATGGCATCATCTAATTTGTCAAACTCTTCTTCTTCAATGGTTTTTCCATTCATCATAGGCATCATATAAATGCCATTTTGAGCCGTTTTTACTTGAAATCCATGCTTTTCCGATTCTTGATTTAGAGCCTCTAAAAGACTAGCTCTTTTTTCTTCAAATTCTTGCTTAATCAGTGTTTTTTCTTTTTCAAAATCATCATTATTAAATGTTTTTCTAATTTTTTTGCGAATTTCTTTGATAAATGTATCCATCGTTTCTTGAAATTCTTTTCCTTGACCAGAAGGGAAGGAAACAGCAATAGGTTCATTCGGATTTTCAAAATTATAAATATAGCACCAATCATTTGGCGTTTTCATTTTTTTAGAAATACGATCTAGATAATTTTTTGTATACATGGTTTTTCCAACACCACTAGGCCCTTCAATATAAATATTGTATCCCTTAATGTCTACGTTGATTCCGAATTCTAAAGCTTTAATTCCTCTGTCTTGCCCAATGCCAGTATCGATAGAAGTAAGTTCGGAAGTATCTGCAAAGGTAAAAACAGAAGGGTCACAGATTGTTCTTAAATCTTGATAAGATAATTCATTTTTCTTTTTCATTGGTTTCTCCTTTTTCTATTTAATATTTTATAGGATAAGCATTCTTTCTTAAGAAAGAGAAAGCACCATTATAATGGCATCATCTCCATTACGATAATAGTTTTTACGAATGCTAATTTTTTGAAAGTTTAATTTTTCATAAAGATGAATAGCAGTGGTATTTCGACTAGCTACTTCTAAAGTAATATGCTTGCATTTTTTCTCTTTTGCCTTAGAAATGATGTGAGTAAGAAGAAGCTTGGCAAATCCGTTTTTTTTGATAATCTGTCCTAGTAACAATGTTCATAAGATCTGCTTCGTCTATAACATTTTTGATACCACCTAAAGAGATAGGTTCGTCTTGATAAAATAGAATATAATAACTAGAATTAGTATTCCCTAATTCTTCTTCCCATATAGCATAAGTCCAAATATTGGGGAAATTTTTTTCAAAATCTTGTTGTAGTGCTTCTAAATGATGAGACCTCATGGGTAAAACGTGAATATCTGATGCATCCATTTCTTATTTTTCTCCTTCTAAAGCTCTTTCTGCTTGAGATTTCCTTAAATAAAGAGGTATTAAAGTATTAGAATCGCCATAATGACCATCCTGGTAATAATAAAAAGCACATTTAGCAATGCTTACACTAGTTTGCTTGTGGAAAGCATCTGTTACAAAAGTACATTTCTTTAAGGTTTCCTGAATTCTGTACTGGTAATGTGCAGCACCATCTCCTACAAAAATAACAGGTTTATCTAATTCTTTTATTTCGTTAATTACCTCAGTAATTGTTTTGGTAGCTAAAGATCCTACTGGAGTGTGCCCTTTTTGGTGGTCTTTGCTATCTTGGAATAAACCATAATAGACATTCTCATTTTTAGCATCGATTAAACTACAAATATAGTGGTCTTCTTCATTAAAATAAGAAGATTCTACATTACAGGCTAAAGATTCTAAAGAATTTACACCAACTACTGGAATTTGCAAACTATCTGCAAAAGCTTTTATCGTAGCAATTCCTATGCGGATGCCAGTAAAAGAACCAGGTCCAATGCAACAAGCAAGTAAATCCATATCTTCTAACTGAAGATTAGTATTTTTTAGGACAGTATCTATCATAGGCATTAATTTTTGAGAATGTGTTTTGCTGTCTTCTAATTCTTTTTTATATAGTAACCTCTCATCTTCCGTAATGCAAACTGAACAAATAGAAGAGGAAGTATCAATTGCTAAAATTTTCAATAAAAAAACCTCCTTTTACAACGTTATTCTATCGTAATCTACAAAATTTGTAAACGGTTTTTGGAAAAAAAATGAACATTAGGGACGTTCCTTAAAGTTCATTTTAAACTTTTAGAATTTTTTTTAAATATTATATCATCATGTGAACTTTAAGGAACGTCCCTAATGTTCATTTTTTCAACACTTAAAATTCTTTCCTCTTCCTTTTCGGCATTTTTTTGGAAAGTTACTTTATAATAGCTCTTTGGAAGA
>CALXAQ010000135.1 GCA_944386335.1 uncultured Clostridia bacterium
ATAGTAGAGCGGAGGAAAGATTTAAGGATATTAATGAAGCTTATCGAGTATTAACAAATGGAGCAAATAAAAGAAAGTATGATAGAATTTGGTATTCTCATGTGGGTAGAAAACAGGAAAGAGAAGAAAAAAAGAATAATACACAGAGAAATGATTTTTTGGGAATATTATTTGGACATTCTAGTGAGGGACAGAACAAAGAGAACAAAAATAAGAAAAAGAAAATAGCAATAAAGGGAGAAAATATAGAAACGGAGATGAATATCTCTATAGAAGAAGCTTATTATGGATTGCAAAAGAAAGTATCGTTAAGAGCTATAGATGGCAAGATGAAAACTTTTGGTGTAAAAGTCCCAGCAGGTATACGAGATGGAGAAAAAATACGATTGATAGGACAAGGAAAAGAAGGTATAAATGGTGGAAAGAATGGAGATTTATTAATTAAAATTCACATAGAAGATAATACTAAATTTAAGCTAAGAGGCTATGATATCTATACAGATGTACTATTAGCACCTTGGGAGGCAGCCTTAGGAACAAAAGTAACATTAAAATCTATTGATGATGAGGCGAGTGTGTATCTACCGCAAGGAATAGGTAGTGGAGAAAAAGTAAAAATTTCAGGAAAGGGTTATAAAGATGGAAAAGGTGGAAGAGGAGATCTAGTGGCAGAAGTGAAAATTGTAGTGCCAAAACAAATAGGAGAAGAAGAAAAAGCATTGTATGAAAAATTAAAAGAAATATCAAAATTTGAGCCAAGGACAAAATGTTGACATAAATAGTAAAAAACTATTGACAAATAGTGTAAATACAAGGTATAATACTATTTAGTGATAGTAAACAAAGGACAAACTATGTACAATTGGTTCATAGAAAAAGGGGTGCAAAAAATGGAAAGTATACAAGGTAAACACTTTAGTATAACAGATCCACAAGGAGTAAATACTGTTATATATAGAGTGAACAAAACTGCGAAAGAATATTTAGACGAATATCCTAAATATACAGTAGAACGTCTTATTTCCGCAGAAGAATTAAATGGAAATCTGAAAAAGAAAACATTTTTTATAGATGAACCAGAGTATGAAGAACAACTTGTTATTCTTTCTTTTGGAAAGGAGAAAGTTGTTGTAAATATGGGTTTATTAGAAGACGATAAAATTAAAATCTCTAAGAAACCTGTACCAATTAAGTTTGATACTTTATATTCAGAACAAGAAACAGAGTATAAAGATTTTAAATACACACCAAATTTGAAGAGACCAATCACAATTATAGACCCAGAAACTACGGAAGAAGTAAAACCAGTTTTATACTATGATAAAAATACAAATGAAATAAAAGGAAAGTGTAAGTTAAAACCATATAAATCCTATTTTGCCTTTGAAGTAAGGGATAAAAAAGAGGATAACTAGAAAGGGGAATTAATCGAATGAATCGAGCAAATGAGGATTCAAACATTGTTATTGCAGGAATACAAGCTGTGGAGACTGAAAAAGGACTAGAGGCACCAGTATATAAAAAAGGACCTAAAATGATAAATATAAGAATGGGACAAGACGTACAAGAAATTTTAACAAAAACAAGTAAGCTTTTAGAAAATGGAGAATTACAGGATGAAAATGAAAATAAAGTAACTGTATTTGATAAAAAGAGAATGCAAGAATTAAAAGAAGCAAGAGCAAATAGAAAGGTAAAATCAGAAGAAAAGATAATTTCTAATAAAAGAGTGGAGAAAAAAAGAACACAAAAATTACAACAACAAGATGATGAGAGAGTAGGATAAAAGTACATAAGATTAGAAAAGGTGGAACGCCATGGAAAAATTTAGAAGAGTGTTAAAACAAAGTAAAAGATTTTTGATTGTAATAGCAGTACTATGGGTGATATTAGCCATAGTACTTGTTGCACCTATAGCACAAACTATTCAAGATGCTACAATGGCATCAGGAAGATTTAATATGAACATCTTTTTAGAAAATATAGGAACTGCCATAGCTAGTTTTAATGCTATTACAAAAGTATTTTCAGCAGAATATGTAGGAACTTATTTTAGTTGTTTAGGCTATTTTACTATTGCTTTCATAATATTTTCTATTATAGGATTTATAAAATCTAAACCTAAAAGTGAATACCATGATATAGAACATGGATCTAGTGATTGGTGTGAACATGGGGAACAATATAGAATTTTAAGTAAAAATAAAGGTTTAATATTAGCAGAAGATAACTATTTGCCAATAGATAAAAGAGGAAATATTAATACTTTAATCGTAGGACGGATCAGGATCTGGTAAGTCAGCTTCTTATTCAAAACCAAATGCATATCAAATGTTAGGTTCCTATGTTTTTACAGATCCTAAAGGAGAATTATATGATGATACTGCTGGATACTTAAAAGCACATGGATATGAGATTAAAGTATTAAATCTAGTAAATCCAGCTAATAGTGATGGCTATAATCCGTTAATGCATATTTCTAGTGAATTAGATGTAGATGTTATTGCCAACACAGTTGTAAAAGGACAAGCATCAGAAAGTAAATCAGATCCATATTGGGATGATATGGCAGAAATGTTATTAAAGGCATTAATTTATTATTTAATAGCAACAAGACCAGAAGAAGAACAAAACTTGGCAAGCTGTTCAGAACTTGTAAGAGCTGCTAATACAAATGGAGGAAGTAACCTTTTAACAGAATTAATTAATCAACTGCCATATGACCATCCAGCAAGAATGTATTATAAATCTATTGAAATAGCACCAGAAAAAACATACGGTTCTATTTTAAGTTCTTTGCAATCTAAACTGGGAAAATTTGACTCTAAAGAAATTGCAGAAGTAACTTCTACAGATACCATTAATTTTGAAGATATTGGAACAAAAAAGACAGCAGTATATGTTATTTCATCAGATACACATACAGCATATGACTTCTTGCTTACAATATTCTTCTCTCAAATGATACAACAGTTATATAATTTTGCAGACTTAAATGGAGGAAGATTAAAGATCCCAGTATTCTTCATCTTAGACGAGTTTGCTAATATAGGAAGAATACCAGATTTTGATAAAAAGATTTCTACTTCTAGGAGTAGAGGAATTCAGTTTAGTGTAATTTTACAAAACTTAGACCAATTAGAAGCAGTTTATGAAAAATCATATGAAACAATTATGGGAAACTGTGATACTCATGTGTTTTTAGGAAGTAACTCGTATAAAACGGTAGAATATTTTTCAAAAGCATTGGGAGAAAAAACAATTTCTAGGGATAGTCATTCCATTAATAGAGATAAACAATATCATAGGCAAGGTGTAAGCGATTCAGAACAAATTATGGGTAGGGCATTAATGACACCAGATGAGTTAAGAAGGATGGATAATGATACTTGTATTATTTATGAAAAAGGAATAAAACCAGTTAAGGCAAGAAAATATTACTATTTTGAACATCCTAGAATGAAACGCGATTTAGAGATACATAAAATGGATCACAATCAATTTGATGCAGGTAGCAGAGGAACATGGAGAAAGTATAATCCATATAATCCTTATGTTCCAGAGAATGAAAGAAAAGTAGATAATTTGAAAGTGGAATCATTGGATGACTTATTTGAAGAAGAACTACCAATACAGAAAAGCAAAACAGATAGGGTAACAGAAACAGCACAAAAAACAAGTACAGCACTAAAAGAAAAGGAAATAGAAGAAGCTCCTATGTTACCACAAGAAGAAACGGATATTTTTTCAGAAGATATACAAAAAGAATTAGAGGCAAAATTTGATGAATTATTTGGACCAATGGATGAAGAATAATTATAAGCCTTCTTTTATTTCTAAAGAGAAATAGAAGAAGGTATTTTTTTATGTGATGGAAATTTCTATAAAATTTCCATCACATAAAAACACATTTCACAGAAAAATTGCAAAGTAATATTTCGGGACGAACAAAGACGTGGACTTTGCAATGTTATAAATAACAACAGAGTTATAAATAACTGCTTTTGTTCCTGAAAAAACAAATGTTTGTATAACTATTGACTTCTGCATAATTTATCAGTATAATAGAAGAAAGTTAAGAAAGGAAAGAGAATCATGAAATTTGTACATATAGCAGATATGCATTTTGATATGCCATTTACCTTATTAAGCAATAGAGCAGATTTAGGAGAAGAAAGAAGAATAGATCAAAGAAAGGCTTTTCAAAAAGTAATACAATATGTAAAAGAAAATAGAATTCCTTATCTATGGATAGCAGGGGATTTTTATGAACAAGAATATGTAAAAGAAAGTACTATAAAATATATTATCAATTTACTAGAACAAATTCCAGAGACAAAGGTTTTTATTACTCCTGGCAATCATGATCCTTATTTAAAAAACTCTTATTATGCAACGTATTCATGGCCCAATAATGTAAAAATATTTCAAGGGCAAGTAGAAAGAATAGAGATGCCAGATTGTGATATTTATGGTTTGGGTTTTACAGATTTTGAATGTACATCTTCAGATATTTCAAATATTTCAATAAAAAATTCAGATAAAATAAATATATTAATTACACATGCAAATTTAGATGGAAGTAAAGTGGCTGTGAAAAGCTATCATCCACTTTCTAGTAAAATGCTACAAGAATTAGGTTTTGATTATATTGCTTTAGGACATATTCATAAATGTAATTTAGAGAGAAATACACAAAAAATAGTATATCCAGGTTCCACTATTTCTATGGGCTTTGATGAATTGGGAAAACATGGTATGATAGTAGGAGATATTACAAAAGAAATATTAAATTTAGAATTTGTACCTATAGATGAGAAAGAATTTGTAGAAAAAGAATTAGATATTTCAGAAATAAATACCGTTGAAGAATTATTAGAATATTTTCAAAATATTTCATTGGAAGAAAATAAATTATATAAAATTATTTTAATAGGAAAAAGAAATTTTGAAATAAATATTTATAATTTATATAAAAAAATAGGAAATAAAAATATCATAAAAATAAAAGATAAAACTGTATTAAATTATGATTTAGAGAAAATAGCAAACGATACAACTTTAAAAGGTATTTTTGTATCAGAAATGTTAAAAAAATTAGAAGAGGATAAAGAAAATGCAGAAGTAATAGAAAGGGCACTAGAATATGGTTTAGATGTTTTATCTTAATAAGAAAAGAGGGTAGTATATTGAAAATAGAAAATTTAAAAATAAATGCTTTTGGAAATTTACAGGAAAAACAATTAGAATTCCAAAGTGGAATAAATATTATACAGGGAAAAAACGAAAGTGGAAAATCTACTTTATTAAAATTTATAACAACAATGTTTTATGGTATTTCTAAGAATAAAAGAGGAAAAGAAATTGCAGATTATGAAAAATATGAACCATGGCATACAGAGGATTTTTCTGGAAAGCTAGCATATACGCTAGATAATGGGGAAACATTTGAAATTTATAGAGATTTTAGGAAAAAAAATCCTAAATTATATAATTCACAAGGAGAAGATGTAGTAAAACAGTATAAAATAGATAAAAGTACAGGAAGCCAATTTTTCTTAGAACAAACGCAAGTAGAAGAAGACACTTTTTTAAATACATT
>CALXAQ010000136.1 GCA_944386335.1 uncultured Clostridia bacterium
AACTTTCTGAATTTGCTACAGAATATGCAGAAACACTTGCTAAAACAACAGGACATATTGCTTGTATTACAGATAAAGATACTGTCATTGCAGTATCAGGAGGTTCTAAAAAAGAATTTTTAGAACAAAGCATTAGTAAAGATTTAGAAAGAATTATGGAAGATAAAGAAGCATACATTAGTAAAGAAAATAACGATGTTGCCATTCCAGTAACACTAAATGAAAATGGGGATAAAAGAAAAAATGCACAAGTTGTTTATCCTATTATTTCAGATGGAGATGTCATTGGAAGTGTCATACTATTATCCAAAGATGCTAATACCAAAATGACAGAGGTAGAGAAAAAAGTAGTGCAATCAGCAGCTAGTTTTTTAGGAACACAAATGGAATTGTAGAAGTATTACAAAGATATTACAATATGACATTTTCGTAACAAAATAGGAAAAGTATTGATTTTGGAAAAAAAATGTAGTATAAAGGAAGAAAGAGTTTGTGAAGAAAACGAAGGAGGAAATAAAAATGGAGGAAAATAAAGTACAAGTAGAAAATACTGTAGAACAAGGAAAAACTTTACCAGCAGAAGTAAGTGTTTGGACAAAAATAAAGAACTTTTTATGTCAAGAAATAAAAGTAGAAATGACACCAAAACAAGCAAAAGTATTACAAGAAGTACATGATTTCTGGCATCAAGAAATTACAGGAAAAGATGTTCATGACTTTTTATTCCAAGAAATTACAGCACAACAAATGAAAGACTTTTGGTTCCAAAAAATTGATATTACTTTGTAAGATGAAAATTACTAGATTGCAAATGTCTAGTAATTTTTTCATGGGAGAAATATTGACAATATATCAATATTTTGATAGAATATGTATATAATATAAATGGAGGTGTTGATTATGCCAATTATTAGACCAAGTTCCGATTTAAGAAATAATTATAATGAAATTTCTACAATTTGTCACCAAACCAATAGTCCCGTATATATAACTAAAAATGGTGCAGGCGATTTAGCAGTTATGAGTATTGAATTATACGAATTTATAACAGACAAATATAAACTATATAAGGAATTAGAAAAAGGAATGGAATCATTAGAAAAAGGAGAAAAATATTCGTCAGAAGAGGTTTTTGAAGAATTAGATAAAATTTAAATGAGAAAGAAGGGTTCGTTTGAAAGAATATAACATAGAATACTCAAAAGAAGCTAAGCAAGACCTGATAGGCATAAAAAGATATATTAAATATAATTTACAAGAACCAAATACTGCACAAAAACTCATTTCAAAAATAAAAATGGAAATAGATAAATTAAAGAATGATCCAACAATATATGCGATTATAGAGGATGAATTAATAAGAAAATTAGAAATCAGAAAGCTAATTGTGAATAATTACATCGTTTTCTATAGAATTAAAAATGAAAATGTACAAATTGTTAGAATTATGTATGGGAGAAGAAATTGGATAAATTTATTATAAGATGGAATAGAAAAATGAAAATTACTAGATGACAAATGTCTAGTAATTTTTTTAAAATTAGTTTTTTTCGGCTCCACCTAAGTCTTGTTAAAAAATTTACATGAATAGCGAATACGACCAGAAAAGTTTTAGAAATGCTTTCAGTTTTTTATGGAAAGAGTTCATCTTTGATGGAAGGGTGCCATAAAAAGATGTTAGCATTTCTTAGGCTTTGTAGGAAAGTTGAGTGGGTGAATGTAAATTTTTTAACAAGACTTAGGTGGAGCCGATTTACTTCTTATTTTTCCAAATTTATTGCGGAAAACTACTTGAAAACCTATGATATTTGGTATAAAATAGCATTGTCATAAGAATAATAAAAGTAAGAAGAAATTCTTACAAATAAAAAGGAGGAAAAGAATATGACTGTAAAAATAGGAATTAATGGTTTTGGAAGAATTGGAAATTTAGCATTCCAAGCAGCTTTAAAGAAGAAAGAGGTAGAAGTAGTTGCAATCAATGACCCTTTTATTACAGCGGACTATATGGCATACATGGTAAAATATGATACCGTACATGGTAGATTTGATGGAGAAGTATCATCTTCAGAAAATACACTAATTGTAAATGGAAAAGAAATAAAAGTATATAATGAAATGGACCCAGCTAACATTCCATGGGGAGAAAATGGAGTAGATTATGTATTAGAATGTTCAGGAGTATTTACTACTATAGAAAAAGCAGAAGCACATTTAAAAGGAGGGGCTAAGAAAGTAGTCATTAGTGCACCTTCTAAAGATGCACCAATGTTCGTAATGGGAGTAAATCATACAAGCTATGACCCAAGCATGAATATTGTTTCTAATGCATCTTGTACAACAAACTGTTTAGCACCACTTGCAAAGGTAATTAATGATAACTTTGGTATTACAGAAGGTTTAATGACAACTGTACACTCTACAACAGCTACACAAAAAACAGTAGATGGAGCATCTAAAAAAGATTGGAGAGGTGGAAGAGCAGCATCTGCTAACATTATTCCATCTTCAACAGGTGCAGCAAAAGCTGTTGGAAAAGTTATTCCTTCCTTAAATGGAAAATTAACAGGTATGTCTTTTAGAGTACCAACAGTAGATGTTTCTGTTGTTGACTTAACATGTAATTTAGCAAAGCCAACTACTATGGAAGAAATTTGCAAAGTAATGAAAGCAGCATCTGAAAATGAAATGAAAGGAATTATTGAATATACAGAAGATGCTGTTGTTTCTTCAGACTTTATTGGAGATGCACATACTTCTATTTTTGATGCTACAGCAGGAATTGCTTTAACAGATACTTTTGTAAAGTTAGTTGCATGGTATGATAATGAATGGGGTTATTCTAATAAATTAGTAGACCTTGCTGTATATATGGCATCTGTAGATAATAAATAAGAATGAAACAAAGTTGGAAAAAGTTATTTTTCCAACTTTGTATCCTGTATAAAATAAGGAAAGGAAAGATGAAAAATGAATAAAAAAACAGTAAGAGATATCGACTTAAAAAATAAGAAAGTGCTAGTAAGATGTGATTTCAATGTTCCATTAGATGAAGAAGGAAATATTACAGATAATAGAAGAATTGTAGGAGCACTTCCAACGATACAATATTTATTAGAACAAAATTGCAAAGTAATTCTTTGTTCCCATTTAGGAAGACCAAAGGGAGAAGTAAAACCCGAGTTTTCTTTAAAACCAGTAGCAGAAGAATTACAAAGATTATTGAAAAAAGAAGTAAAATTAGCAGAAGATGTAACAGGACCTAGTGCAAGAGCATTAACAGAGAATATGCAGTCAGGAGATATTGTGCTATTAGAAAATGTTCGTTTTGATCCAAGAGAAGAGAAAAACGAAGAAAGCTTATCTAAAGAATTTGCATCTCTAGCAGAAGTATATGTAAATGATGCTTTTGGAACAGCACATAGAGCACATAGTTCTACAGAAGGTGTAGCTAAATTTTTACCAGCAGTATCCGGATTTTTAATAGAAAAAGAATTGAATTTCTTAGGAAATGCTTTAGAAAATCCAAAAAGACCTTTTATGGCAATTTTAGGAGGAAAAAAGGTTTCTGAAAAAATTGGTGTGATTGATAGCTTACTAGAAAAAGTAGATACCTTAATTATTGGAGGAGGTATGGCCTATACTTTCTTTAAATCTATGGGATATAGTGTGGGAAATTCTATTTGTGAATTAGATAAACTAGATTTAGCAAGAGGAGCAATGGCAAAAGCAAAAGAAAAAGGTGTAAAATTGATGCTTCCAGTAGATAACATTATTGCAGATGAATTTAGTAATGATGCTAATGTAAAGGCTATTAATTCTGATCAGATTCCAGATGGATGGGAAGGATTAGATATTGGACCAAAAACAATAGCGATGTTTGAAGAAGAATTAAAGAAAGCAAAAACCATTTTATGGAATGGACCAGTAGGATTATCTGAATTCCCTAAATTTGCAAATGGAACAGATTCTCTTGCAAGATTACTAGCTAGTATGGACGATTGTGTAACCATTATTGGTGGAGGAGATTCTGCAGCAGCTATAGAAAGAAATGGATTATCAGATAAAATGACACATATTTCTACAGGCGGTGGTGCTTCTTTAGAATTCTTAGAGGGAAAGAAGTTACCAGGAATTGAGTGTTTATTAGACAAATAAAGGATGTTGAATATGAGCAAATTAGAACAGTATAAGATAGAGACAAAAGAAGATTCAGAAAAAGAAGAAGTAAATTATTATGATGAACAAGGAAATAAAATAGGTACAGTAGATAGAAAAGAAGGCATACAAAAGGGATTATTGTTAGAAGCGGTACAATTATGGATTATTGACCCAGATACTAAACAAATTTTAGTTCAGAAACGAAGCAAACAAAAATCGATAGATCCGGGTAAGATAGATAGTAGCTGTAATGGACATGTACGTTCTTATGAAATACCAGAGCAAGCAGTATTAAGGGAAGCTTTTGAAGAAATTGGAGTAGCCCCTACAGAGATTTATCCCAATATGAAGAAAATTATGACAGTAACAGTAGACTTGACAAAGGTAGGAGGAAAAGGAAATTATATTGCACATGAATATATCACTTTTTTAAAACATCCTATCTCCTACTACAAATTACAAAAAGAAGAAGTAGAAGAAATCTTTTTTATGGACTATGAAACATTAAGAAAAGAAACCTTAAAAGAGAATAGTAGCATGAGAATGCCAAATACAAAAGAGGCAGAAGAATTCTTTGATTTATTAGGAAAAGAATTGGAAAACCAAATAGCCCAAGAAAAGTGCATAGACAAGTAAATTTATGAAAATTCTTATAACAAAAGAAAGGAGGAAAAGAACCTTTGAGCAGAAAAGTAATTGCAGGAAACTGGAAAATGAATAAACTTCCTAATGAGGCAATTGAATTTATTAGTAAAATAGAAGAGGTTGCTGCAAGAAGTGATAATGAAGTTATCCTTTGTGTACCTTTTACAGATTTATTTTATAGCCTACTTACAGCGCAAAATACTAAGGTAAAAATCGGTGCACAAAATATGCATTGGGAAGAAAAAGGAGCCTATACAGGAGAAGTTTCTGGAAAAATGCTAAAAAGCATTGGAACAGAATATGTGATTATTGGACATTCGGAAAGAAGACAATATTTTGCAGAAACAGATGAAACCGTGAATAAAAAATTAAAAGCAACTTTTGCAAATGAATTAAAGCCAATTCTTTGTGTAGGAGAAACTCTAGAGCAAAGAGAGCAAGGCATACAAGAAAAAGTAATTACAGAGCAAGTAGAAAAAGCGCTAGAAGGACTAACAAACGAGCAAATACAAAATACCTATATAGCCTATGAGCCAATTTGGGCTATTGGAACAGGAAAAACAGCAACAGCTAAGGATGCTAGCAATGCAATGCAAAGTATTCGAAAGAAAGTAGAAGAAATAGCAGGAGCAGAGGTAGCACAAAAGATAATATTATTGTACGGAGGAAGTGTAAAGCCGGACAATGCAAAAGATCTATTAGAAGCACCAGAGATAGATGGAGCATTAATAGGAGGAGCAAGTTTGCAAGTAGAGGAATTTACCAAAATTATAGAGTACAATAGATAAGCAACGTGGTAAAAGGAAAAAGTTGAAAAATAATTACAATTTTGGCGTTGTCAAACTTCATTTGAAATTTAATCAACGTACAAATAGTACGTCTTATAAATTTCAAACTTGTTTTCCTAGCCAAAATTTAATTCTTTTCCAACTAGGTTTACGTCTTAAGAAAGAAAAAAAAAAAAAAATGGATAAAAAATTAACAATGCTAATGATATTAGATGGATTTGGAGAGAATGAAAGAGAAGATAGTAATGCTATAAAATTAGCCAATACACCTAATATAGATAAACTAATGAAAACATGTCCTACAACAGATATTCATACAAGCGGACTAGATGTAGGAC
>CALXAQ010000137.1 GCA_944386335.1 uncultured Clostridia bacterium
AAAATACTAGTAAGAAAGAGTAAATATTATTCACATTTATTATACAAAACAAGATTATTTAGTGTAGAGTCAAAAAGAGAAACCCTAGGTAATTTGAAATTGCCTAGGGTTTCTCTTTCTACTATGTCTATTATGCAATTACGTCAAACTTAATTCTGTCAAGATGTTGGTAATCTATAAGTTTGATGTCTTTTAATTCTCTGGAATTATCAAACTCATAGAAATCCTTTACGTCAGGATTTAGCCAAAGCTTAGGTGCAGGTAGGGCATCGTTTCTACGAGATAGCTGTTCTTTAATGCCGTCTATGTGCTTTTCATAGATATGCACATCTACCATTTCATAGTGCATAACACCGGGCTTTAAACCTGTAACATGGGCAAGCATACAAGTAAGAGCAGCATACTGAACAATGTTAAAAGGAACACCTACAGCAGTATCGCAAGAACGTTGCTCTACGAAAGAGTAAAGTTTCCCATCCAGTACCATCCATGTAGAATTCCATACACAAGAAGGTAAAACGGCGGTTGGTATTTCGCAATCTTGCCATAGAGAAATGATGTTACGCCTGTTTTCCGGTTCTTCTTTTATTTTTCGGATACATTCATTCATAAGGTTGTATTTTTTTACAATATAACCATAAGCAGAACCAATGGTACCAGCCCATTCTTTTCCAAAAAATTTTTCTGAACCAGTATCTGGATTACGATAGATACCGTCTTCACTTACTTCCCACTTGTCCCAAATATGAACACCTCTGTCGCGAAGCCATTGCACGCGATTGCTTTGTGCCTGATAGAACCATAAAATTTCTAAAATAGCACTTTTAAAAGCAACAGATTTCGTGGTAAGAATAGGAAACTCTTTGGATAAGTCAAAATCCCAAACGTTTCCTGGTATTCTATAAGTAATACCATTTCTTGCTTCTGTTTTGATTCCTTGTGATAAGATTTTATCACATAGGTCTAGATACATGTTATCGAATTGAGACATAGAAAAAACTCCTTTCTGTTGATTAACAACAAATAAATACATGATAAACAAAATATAACATAGCAAGTTACGTAAGTCAACAAAACCTTTCAGACTATGCTGTCAAAATTACAAAGAAAATATCCTTTACAAAGAAAAAAAGCTATGCTATTATGAAAAAAACAATAAAAGGAGAGAAAAACTATGCTTAGTATTATTGTTGCGGTAGCAAATCAGAATGTAATTGGAAAAGATAATCAATTAATTTGGCATTTGCCAGAAGACTTAAAAAGATTTAAAAAATTAACAACAGGACATACGATTATTATGGGGAGAAAAACATTTGAATCTTTGGGAAGAGTACTTCCTAATCGTAAACATGTTATTTTATGCAATGATGCAGAATTACACATAGAAGATGAAAATGTAGAAGTACTAGAGGATATCTCCTTATTAAAGCCATATATAGAATCAGGAGAAGAAAATTTTGTAATAGGGGGAGCAACCATTTATTCTTTGTTAATGCCATATACAGAAAAAATGTATATTACGCATATTGCACAAGATTTTGAAGGAGATGTATTTTTCCCTGAAATTAATCCAGAAGAGTGGCAAGTAATAGAAAGACAAAAGGGATTAAAAGATGAAAAAAATCCATATGATTATGAATATGTTACTTATGTAAGAAATTTCACCAAACCACTTGACAAAACAAAAAAAATAGTGTAAAGTATATTAGCATTACAAAAGAGGTGGTAATTATGGAAAAAAATGTGAAGGTTAGCATTCTGTGTGAAATATACGGAAAGCTTTTAACAGAGAAACAGTTAGAAGTCTTAAATGACTACTACAATAATGACCTATCTCTTTCGGAAATTGCAGAAAATAATCATATCACAAGACAAGCTGTGAGAGACATTATCAAGAAGGGAGAGAATAAACTTTTCGAACTAGAAGAAAAGCTTTTGTTTATGGAAAAGAAAATGGAACAAGAAAAATTATTACAAGATGTTTTAAATGAACTAAGCAAATTACAAGATACTTCTTCTGATAAAAAAGTAGAAAAAATCTTGGATCATGTTAGAAAAGAATTAAGTTGTTTAGTGTAAGAACAAAGGAATAGGAGGAACTGGGAATATGGCTTTTGAAGGGTTATCTTCTAAATTGCAAGACATTACAAGAAAATTAAGAGGAAAAGCAAGAATTACAGAATCAGATTTAAAAGATATGCTAAGAGAAGTAAAACTTGCCTTATTAGAAGCAGATGTGAACTATAAAGTGGTAAAAGAATTTATAGATACCATACAAACAAAGGCATTAGGGCAAGATGTTTTAAAGTCATTAACACCGGGACAACAAGTAGTAAAGATTGTAAAAGATGAACTAGTAGAACTTCTAGGAGGACAGGAAAGTAAAATTCACTTTACGCCAAATCCACCTACTATTATTATGTTGGTAGGATTGCAAGGTTCTGGTAAAACAACTACAGCTGGAAAACTAGCCAATCTCCTAAGAAAACAAGGGAAAAAACCATTATTGGTAGCTTGCGATGTTTATAGACCAGCAGCTATCAAACAATTACAAGTGGTAGGCGCACAGCTGAATATACCAGTCTATAGTAACGAAAATTCAAAAGATGTAGTACATATTGCAAAACAAGCAGTAAGCGTAGCCATTAGCAAATTAAACGATGTTGTTATTTTAGATACAGCGGGAAGATTACATATTGATGAAGAACTAATGGAAGAACTAAAAAATATAAAAGCAAATGTAAAGCCACATGAAATTTTGTTAGTAGTAGATAGTATGACTGGTCAAGATGCAGTAAATGTAGCATCTAGCTTTAATGAAGCACTAGGAATTGATGGTGTGGTACTTACAAAGTTAGATGGTGATACTCGTGGTGGTGCAGCTATTTCTGTTAAGAAAGTAACAGGAAGACCAATTAAATTTGCAGCAACAGGAGAAAAACTAAGTGATATAGAAGTATTTCATCCAGAAAGAATGGCATCTCGTATTTTAGGAATGGGAGATGTACTATCCATTATTGAAAAAGCAGAAGAGGCAATAGACTTAGAAGAAGCTGAAAAACTAGAAAAACAATTAAAAAAGAAAGAATTTGACTTAGAAGATTATTTAACACAACTAAGGCAAGTGAAAAAAATGGGTTCTTTTTCTTCTATTTTAAAGATGTTGCCGGGTATGGCAAATATCAAGGATTTAAAAGTAGATGATAAAGAATTTACAAGAATAGAAGCAATGATTTGCTCTATGACAGCAGAAGAAAGAAGAAATCCACGTTTGTTAAATGCAAGTAGAAGAATTCGTATCGCAAAGGGAAGCGGAACAAGCGTACAGCAAATTAATCAGTTTATGAAATCTTTTGAAATGACACAAAAAATGATGAAGAAAATGCAAAATGAAAAAGGACTTAAAAACATGATGAAAAATTTAAATCCAAACGATTTAAAAAATATGATGAAATAGTTTTTAATTTTATACAATAGAAAAGTAATTTTCTGTTGGAAATATAATAGATTTTGAAGCAAAAGGAAGAGGTGAATGTTATGGTAAAAATCAGATTAAAAAGAGTAGGTGCAAAAAAAGCTCCATTCTATCACATTGTAGTAGCAGATTCTAGAAGCCCAAGAGATGGAAAAATCATTGAGCAAATTGGAACATATGATCCAATGACAAATCCTTCTACAATCGTAGTAGATAAAGAAAAAGTAGAAGCTTGGATCAAAAATGGTGCAAAACCAACTGATACAGTAAAAGCTTTAATTGAAAAAGCAAACTAAGTATTCTTAGATAGAAAACTAGTTAGGTGGATGCCTAAGAAAGGAAGGATACTTAAAAATGGAAAAAATGTTAGAAACCATGGTAAAAAGCCTAGTAGAGGAAAAAGAAGCAGTTACCATTACGCAAACAGAGGGTAGTTCTGAAAAAGAAATAAGTTTTGAGGTAAAAGTAGCTACATCCGATATGGGAAGAGTCATTGGTAAACAAGGAAGGGTTGCAAAAGCAATTCGAACTGTTATGAAAGCAATTGCAGGCAGAGAACATAAAAAAGTTGTAATAGAATTTGTAAGTTAGAGGAAAATAGATGGAAGCATATTTAGAAATAGGACAAATTGTGAATACTTTTGGAATAAAAGGAGTGCTAAAAGTAAAACCTTTTACAGATGAAATAACACGATTTGAAGATTTAAAAAAAGTTTATATATGCGAAAAAACAGGATTAAAACAAGTAACGTTAGAAAAGGTAAGTTATCATAAAGACATGGTTTTGTTAAAATGCAAAGGCATAGAAGACAAAACAGAGGCGGAAAAGTATAAAGGTCTTTACTTAAAGATTGATAGAAAAGATGCCAAAGAATTACCAGAAGATACTTATTTTATTGCTGATTTACTTGGGTTAGAAGTTTATACAGAAGAAGGACGAAACCTAGGAATAGTAGAAGATATTTTCCCAACAGGGAGCAATGATGTTTATGTGGTCAAAGACCCAGAAACAGGAAAGCAAGTACTATTACCTGCAATTAGTGAAGTCATAAAAGACATTAATCTAAAAGAAAAGAAAATAATCGTTCATTTACTAGAAGGGTTAGAAAGTTAGAAAGGAAGCAAAAACAATGCAATTTGATGTGCTTACACTTTTCCCGGAAATGTTTATTCCATTAAAACAAAGCATTTTAGGAAGAGCGCAAGAAAAAGAACTCATTCAAATTCATACAGTGAATATGAGAGATTTTTCAAAAGATAAACACAAAAAAGTAGATGACACACCTTATGGTGGCGGTAATCGGTATGGTAATTAGACCAGACATTGTATATGATGCTTTTCAATCTGTGTGGGAGGAACAAGCAAAAGTTATTTTTTTATCCCCACAAGGAAAAACGCTTACCCAGAAAAAAGTAATTGATTTAAGTAAGGAAAAACATCTTATCTTAATTTGCGGACATTATGAAGGAATTGATGAAAGAGTCATAGAAGAAATTCAGCCAGAAGAAATTTCTATAGGAGATTATGTACTAACCGGTGGGGAGTTACCAGCTATGATATTAATAGATAGTGTTAGCCGTTATGTAGAAGGCGTTTTGGCAGAAGGTTCTGTAGAAGAAGAATCTTTTAGTAAAAACTATTTAGAATATCCACAGTACACAAGACCAGAAATTTTTAGAGGAAGAAAAGTACCAGAAGTGCTTTTATCAGGACATCATGAAAATATTCGCAAATGGAGAGAAGAACAGGCTTTAGAAAGAACAAAGAAAAAAAGACCAGATTTATTAAAATAAAAATTTAAGAAAGGAGAATATCAAAATGGATATTATAAAATCAATCGAACATGAACAATTGAAAAATAAAGTTCCAGACCTTCATGTTGGTGATACAGTAAGAGTACACCAAAGAATTAAAGAAGGAAATAGAGAAAGAATCCAAGTATTCGAAGGAATTATTATTAAAAAACAAGGCGGTGGAGTAAATAGTACATTCACTGTAAGAAGAGTAGCTTATGGAGTAGGAGTAGAAAAAACATTTTTACTACATTCCCCAATGGTAGAGAAAGTAGAATTAGTAAGAGTTGGTAAAGCAAGAAGAGCAAAACTATACTACCTAAGAGATAGAGTAGGAAAAGCAGCTAAGACAAAAGAAAACTTAGGTGTTAGAATAGAAAATAAAGAAATTACTTTAAAAGAAGATTTAGCAGCAGAGCAAGAAGCTGAGGTAAGTGCAGCTCCAGAAGAAGTACCAGCTGTTGAAACTACAGAAGTAGTAGAGCAAGAAGTAGTAGATACTGTAAAAGAAGAAGCTGTAGAAACAGTAAAAGAAGCACCAAAAACAGAAGAAAAATAATTTTATAAAAGAAACATACAAAGGAAAAGACATAAAATCTCTTTTTTGGAGCAATGTCATAGAAACGTAATAAAATAGCAAAGAAAATGTAACAAAAAAACGTAAAAAAAAGAGTTGACGAACAAATAAAAAAGCGTTACAATAATATTAGTTACAAAATATATATTTTTTGCATAAATTCAGTGAAAAATATAAATAATAATAGAAATTTCGTAAGAAAAAGGAGAAAAAATATGAAGAATGTAAAATCAAATAAGATTGTTTTAATTGTATTAATCATGTTACTATTGATGTTAGCAGCAACTAACGTATTCGCTACAGGAAACTCAGGAGACATAATACAAATTAATATAACAACAAATCCATCTACGAATACAGCTACCCCTACCAATACACCAGCAGCTAATACAACTACCAATACACAAACAAATATAGCAGCACCAATTACCAATACAGCAGGAAGTACTTATACGAACAACACAG
>CALXAQ010000138.1 GCA_944386335.1 uncultured Clostridia bacterium
TAGGAGAAAAATTACAAGAGTTAGAGAAAAAAACATTGGAACAAGGCTTTTGGGAAGATGCTAGTAGTTCTGGTAAAATTTTAAAAGAAATTACAAACATCAAAAATAAATTAGAGGAATATAAAAAAATAAAAGAGAATTTAGATAATATTCTAGAAGTGCTTGCCTTTTTAAAAGAAGAAAAAGATGAGCAAATGGAACAAGAATTGCAAGAAAGTGTAAAAAAATTAGAAAAAAGTGTAGAAAGATTAGAAATAAACACCTTATTGTCCGGTAAATATGATGTAAATAATGCGATGATAACTCTACATCCAGGAGCTGGTGGAACAGAAGCACAAGATTGGGTAGAAATGTTATATCGTATGTATACAAGATGGGCAAATGACAATGGTTATCAAGTAGAAGAATTAGATTATTTAGAAGGAGAAGAAGCAGGCATAAAAAGTGTGACAGCACTGATAAAAGGAGATTATGCCTATGGCTATTTAAAAGGAGAAATGGGAGTTCACAGGTTAGTGCGAATTTCTCCTTTTGATAGTGGTGGAAGAAGGCATACTTCTTTTGCTTCTGTAGAAGTATTGCCAGAAATTACAGATGACATAGAGATGCAGATTAATCCAGATGATTTGAGAGTGGATACGTATCGTGCATCAGGAGCAGGAGGACAGCATATTAACAAAACATCATCTGCAGTGAGAATTACCCATATTCCTACTAATATTGTGGTAGCATGCCAATCAGAACGTTCCCAAATACAAAATAGAGAAACTGCTATGAAGATGCTAAAAACAAAATTATTAGACCTAAAAGAAAAAGAGCAGAAAGAAAAAATAGAAGATTTAAAAGGTAATCAAATGGATATTGCGTGGGGAAGTCAAATACGTTCTTATGTGTTCTGTCCCTATACGATGGTAAAAGATCATCGCACAGGGTATGAAGTAGGAAATGTGCAAGCAGTAATGGATGGAGATCTAAATGGTTTCATGGAAGCATATTTAAAATATCTTCAAAAACTATAGCATTCTGCCAAACTATCGCATATAATAGTAGTAGCCATATTTATAATTAAATGGGATTTTAAAAAATAATAAAGAGGTGCCAATGAATATGGACACAGTAACAGTATTAAAATTTGGAGGAAGTAGTGTTGCAGACAATATTCGATTGAATATGGTGGCAGAAAAAATCATTAGTATAAAGGAGGAAGAAAAAAATATAGTTGTTGTGGTTTCTGCACAAGGAAAGACCACAGATCAGCTTATAAAAGAAGCAAAAGAATTATCCGCAGTTCCGGACGATAGAGAAATGGATGTGCTTTTAAGTACAGGAGAACAAATATCTATGTCTAAACTTGCTATATTGCTGAAAAGAATGGGATATGATGCTATATCTCTTACTGGTTGGCAAGCTGGTATGTATACAAACAAAACAAACCAAAATGCTAAAATAGAAACAATAGATACTACTAGAATAGAAGAAGAACTGAAAAAAGGAAAAATTGTAATTGTAGCTGGTTTCCAAGGTATTAATGAGAAAGGAGATATTACTACATTAGGAAGAGGAGGCTCTGATACAACAGCAGTAGCTATTGCAGCAACGCTAAAAGCAAAACATTGCTATATTTTTTCGGATGTAGATGGTGTATATACCACAGATCCTAAAAAAATACCAGATGCACAAAAACTACCCACACTTTCCTATACGGAAATGTTAGAAATTGCGAATGAAGGAGCTCGTGTACTTCATAATCGTTGTATAGAAGTAGGAGAAAAATATCATATTCCTATCATTACAAAATCTACTTTTAATGATAAACCAGGCAGTGTAGTACAAGATAAAATAGAAGATACCAGTGTAAAAAGCATTGTAAAGAACGACGATATTATTTTAGTGGATATTTATGAAAAAGAAAATCCTCAAAAATGGCTTTCTTTTTTATGGAAATTAGGAATAGAAGCAAATCATTTTATGATAAAAGAAAATCATTTATATTTTACCATAAAAAATAGTGTTCTCAATAAATTCCAAGAAGTTTTAGAGAAAGAGTTACAAGAGAAAGAAGTGAAATATCATAGTATTTCTAGAATTGCTATTGTAGGGCATGGCATCAAAAACGACACTACTGTTATGGAAAAGGTTTTAAAAATAATAGAGAAAAATCATTTAGAAATATTTACCCTAGAAGAAAGCGAATCTAAAATTGTGATAATGTTTACAAAACAAGTAGAACCATCTATATTAGAACAATTACATGAAGATTTATGCACACAGAATAACTTTACACAAAAGCAAGGTTAAAAATTCTTTTCTGAATGAAAATATACTTAAAAAAGGCTATGTATAGTTACATAGTCTTTTTCCTACATAAAAAAACTATTCAAGTAGATTTAATTTTGGAGGTTTTGGAATTGTAGGCTTTTAATCTTCATAGTAAAAAGCTTAAATTATCCTAGAACACCAAAATAAGATAGGGAAAAGTCTTATAAAAATGGTTCTAAAATAGACAAGACCTGAATAAGATATATTGTGCAGACAAGAAGAAAAAAGGAGGAGAGGGAATATGCCAACAATAGAGGATAGAAAAAATGGAAATCATAATACGAATACCAATATCATTCAGAACTTAGTACTAGAGAATAGAGAAAAACTTAGTATTTCTGGCGTACTAGATGTTTTAAGTTTCGATGATCAAGTAGTTATTGTAGAAACAGAATTACGGGCTGCTAACGATTAAAGGAGAAAATTTACATATTAACAAATTAAGTATTGATACATCAGAAGTAGTCGTAGAAGGAGAAATCTACCATCTATCTTATAGTGAGAATGATTTAAATCAAAAAAACACTAGTTTTTTAGGAAAAATATTTAAATAAAGGTGAAGCAATTTGGAAAATACAATTAGCATTCAATTATATTCTCTATTCCTGTTTATTATAGCAGGTATCGTAATAGGTACTTTTTTTGATGTTTTTCGTATTTTAAGGCGAACTTTTAGAACACCTGATTGGATGACTTATTTAGAAGATATTTTGTTTTGGATTTTGACAGGCATTTTTTTATTATTTCTATTATTTTATTTTCAAAATGGGAAAATTAGAGGATATATAATAGTAGGTTTATTTTTTGGAATTTTAATTTATATGCTAACAATAAGTCGATATTTTATTAAAATTAGTGTTCACATATTAACCATAATAAAGAATGTAATTAAACAAATATTTATATGGTGTGGGAAACCGTTTACTTTTATTTACAAAATATTAAAAAGAATTGTATTGAAACCATTTTCTTTTATAATTATTAATTTTAAAAAAGTAAATTCGACATTTTCTCATGTAAAAGAATTGTATATTTTTAGTATGAAAAATAGAAAATTGATAAAGAAAAGAAGGAATCTACAAAAAAATGTAGAAAAATATAATTAGAATAAAATGAATATCTAATGATGTCAAAATTGGAGAGATTTACATATGAAATTATTAAAAAAGCATTATAAAAAAATATTATTAGGAATTTTAGGAATTTATGTAGCTAGTATTTTTATTTCACAACAAAAAATCTTAAATTCCTACCAAGAAGAAGCAAAGTCCTATGATGAACAAATTGCAGAAGCAAAAGAAGAACAATCTTCTTTACAAAATATGAAACAAAACGTTAATTCCAATCAATATATTGAAGAAATAGCCAGAGAAAAATTAGGTATGTATTTACCAAATGAGAGAGTTTATATAGATATGTCAAAATAGAAACAGATAAATCAGTATTTTATCTGTTTTTTTCTTTACATTTTTTGTAAAAAGTAGTATAATAATAATGGTTTATTCAAAAGCATGTTAATTTCTTATTTTTTCCATTAAATTAAATATGAAATAAACAAAAAAATTATTAAAATAGGGGGCTTATATTTATGGATTTATTAAATTCTACATTAGTAGAGTTACGCCAAATTGCAAAGGAAAAAGGAATAAAGAATGTCTCAAAATTAAAAAAAGATGAATTGATACATATATTACAGGAATTAGAAAAACCAGTAGAAGAAAAGCAAAAAAAGTTTTATCCTTTAGTGAATGATAAACAAGAAAATTATGTAGAAGAACCTCAATTAACTGCTGGAAATGGTTATCAATTAACAAGTGAAGATGATAGAATTGTAGAAGGTGTTTTAGAAATTTTGCCTGATGGCTATGGATTTTTAAGAGGAGAAAATTATTTATCTACACCAAAAGATATTTATGTTTCACCTGTTCAGGTTCGAAGATTTCGTTTAGATAATGGAGACAAAATTAAAGGAATTGCTAGACTCCCAAAAGAAGGAGAAAAGTTTCCAGCACTAATATATGTAGGAGAGGTAAATGAAGAAGCACCAGAAAAAGCATATAGACGTATCAAATTTGATGATTTAACACCTATTTATCCAGAAGAAAGATTACTCTTAGAAACTACTCCTACAGAATATGCTATGCGTATAATTGATATTATTTCGCCTATTGGAAAAGGACAAAGAGGGCAAATTGTGGCTCCACCAAAAGTTGGAAAAACCACACTATTAAAGAAAATAGCCAATAGCATTTCTATCAATAATCCAGAGGTAGAGTTAATTGTTTTATTAATAGATGAAAGACCAGAGGAAGTAACAGATATGAAACGTTCTATTCATGGAGAAGTAATCTATTCTACATTTGATGAACTTCCTGAACATCATGTGAAGGTTGCAGAAATGGTACTAGAAAGAGCAAAGAGACTAGTAGAACATAAAAAAGACGTTGTTATTTTATTAGATAGTATTACAAGGCTAGCACGTGCTTATAACTTGGTAATTCCATCCTCAGGAAGAACATTGTCTGGAGGATTTGATCCAGGTGCTTTACATAAACCAAAAAAATTCTTTGGTGCTGCTAGAAATATAGAAAATGGTGGAAGCTTAACGATACTTGCTACCTCTTTAATTGAAACAGGTAGTAGAATGGATGAAGTTATTTTTGAAGAATTTAAAGGAACAGGAAATATGGAAGTACACTTAGATAGGGCATTATCAGAAAAACGTATCTTTCCAGCAATCGACATTAATAAGTCTGGAACTAGAAAGGAAGAGAAATTATTATCTCCAAAAGAATTAGAAACAGTTTATGCATTAAGAAAAGCATTATCTAGTATGCCAGTGGTAGAAGTAACAGAACAAATTATTAAACAAATGGTAGCAACTAAAAATAACAAAGAGTTTATAGAGAGAATAAATAGTTTTCTATATAGATTTAAATCGTAGCTTAAGAAACAAATCTTAAGCTATTTTTCTATTCATATTATGACTTATAATGAATTTAACTTTTAAGGAAGGAGGAAGATAATTGTCTAATAATAAAAATAGAGTTATATGCTTTTAATCTTCACAAAGTCTGGGTAGTTTCTAGGGATACTGAACTTGAGGAGTTAAGAAATACATTTTGAAAAAATTAGAAGATATATGAAATAAATAACTAACTAATATAGATAAATAGGGCATAGAAAAGTTAGGCTAAAAATTTACTACATGACATTGCACAAAATCAAAGTTTTGTGCAAAAAGGAATAGGAGTAAAATAGAAAGTACCTGTTTCAAGTACCTCCCTTTCAAAATTAGTGTTTCCTTGCTATAAACTCGTTTTAGCTGTTTTTTATAGACAATAAACTACATTACTTTTTAATAAAATCTCCTTAAAATCGATTCTGGAGCTTCAATATTTTGTGTTATGTCTGGTTGGATTTTTTTCATTATTGTAACCTAATATTTCATAAAAAAATTATATAACTTTAGATTATTTTTTCAAAAATTCGTAAATCCTTAAATTTCAGCATTTTGCCTTATTTTTTAGACAACAAACTATATGCCTAATTTTTAAAAACGGCTTAAAATCGATTCTCGTGCGTCGTTTTTTTAGCCATTTTTCAGCAATTTTAAAAAGTGCCTAAAATTAAGCTTTTCTATAAGAATTACATCATAATTATTAGATTTTATAAATTGAACATTAAAATTAAAACATATAACTTGTTAGATTGTATATAAAAATGTCTTAAAAACGATTTTGATGCGTTCAAAATATAAAATTATATTATGAATTAGTAATCTAAAATTATATAATAATTATACAAAATATTTATAATTTTATAATATAAAAATTCATTTACAAGCATTATTAACAAATGTTCGTTTTTTAATATTATAATTTATTTTTATTAGTCTAACAGAAGATTGCACAAAAATTAGTTTTCCTTTCTATTTTAATACTACTCTCAATTATTCTTAAAATAAATTCTCATTATTTCTCCATTTACGTCTGTAAATACTCCACTTCCATTTCCTGAGCCATTACTCTCAATATACCCATCTGAATAATAATATACACCATCATTTTGAACTACTCTTGATTTTAATTGAACTTTAACATTATTTTTTTCATCAATTATCTTTCCTTTTCCGTTTTCTTCTATATAAAAATTCTTATTTCCCAAGTTAAGACATACTGGATCTCCATTTTCTATTTTTACAGGTTCAAATTGCATCTCTCCATTCTCATCAATCACTGTATACCAATTTTTTCTAATAATTAATCCTGCATATCCGTCTTTAAATACTGGTTTATTAGTTATCTCTAATTCTGATAAATCTAAAACTTCTTCTAAATCTTCATTAAAGAATCCTCTTTTTATTTCAGCATCCTCTATCCTATATTCTACGTATATTTTTTCCTGTCCAAGACTTCCTATTTCTCTGACTCCATGGAATTTCTTTCTCGCACATTCTTTTAAATCTTTTGCTGTGTATACAACCATTTCTTTAGTAGTATCTCCAGTATATTGAATAATTTTATCTCCTGCATCCCAGAATTTTTCTCCATACCAATATGTAGATTCTGCTATTGCTCCGTCTTTTATATTAATTATATTGCTTCCATCTCTAAATATTCCATACGCTATAGTCTCTAAAGAGTCTTTTCCTAATGGGTTTTCATTTTCTGGTGATAAAGGTACTATGAATTTTCCTTGATTATCCATTACTCCATAAGAATTGGTCGTTCCCATATATGTATCGTCAACTTTTTTTATAATAACATATCCAAGTGTCGTATTTGTTGATAGAATTTCTGTGCAGTCATCATCTCCTTCTTCTATTAATGTCTTTCCTTCTTTATTTATTACTCTTTTATTATCATCACCATCTGTAACTATCGCTATGCCATTATGGAAAGATGTTACACTTTTTATTCCGTCTGGTGCTGATTCATCATCATATTCCTTATATTGAAGTATTGTATCTCCATTTTTATTTACACAAACAAAATAATC
>CALXAQ010000139.1 GCA_944386335.1 uncultured Clostridia bacterium
TAACAGAGTATATAGGAGAAGTGGTAGTAAAAGTAGTAGATACCTTACCATACAAGATAGATAAAGCAAATTCAAACTTAGCAGGAGGCGTTTACAATGAAGAAACCAATACCATTACTTGGGAAGAAAAAATAGAAAATGTAAATACTTATACAGATGGAACTTATGAGATAGAAATCCATAAGACAATTAAGGTAGTATATAGTAATGTAGATGGTATTCAAAAAAATATGGCAAACCAAGTAAAAGGAACCATAGACCTATATGAAACAGAAGAAACGAACACGGTAGAAGATACACATGACACAAGAATAGAAATACCAGGAAAAGTCATTGTAAAATACATAGATAAAGAGACAGGAAAAGAAATCACCTATATAGAAGAGCAGGAAGGACAAGAGCCAGTGGACAAAACCTATGGATATGAAATAGATGGATTTGCAGGAGATGCTTACACTACTGAGCAAAAAGAGATACCAGGTTATACCTATGTAGAAAATAGCGGAAACACAGAAGGAAATATGATAGACGGAATGATAGAGGTTATCTACTATTATGAAAGAATAAAAGCAGGAGGAGTAATTGTACATTATGAGGATGAAGAAGGAAATAAACTATTAGAAGATGAGACAATAGGAGGAAAAGTAGGAGATAACTATACAACTGAACAAAAAGAAATAGAAGACTATGAATATGTAAGAGTAGAAGGAACACCACAAGGAGAGTTAACAGAAGAGATCATAGAAGTAACCTATATTTACAGAAAGGCACCAACAAAAGTAATAGTAAGGCACCTAGAAAAAGATAATACAGAAGAAGATAGCGATAACAAAGAATTGTATCCACAAGAAATCATAGAGGGACATATAGGAGATAAGTATACAACAAGTAGAAAAACAATTAAAAACTATAGGGCAGCAGAGCCAGAACCAAATAATGCAGAAGGAAAAATGACAAAAGAAGATATCTATGTAATCTACTATTATGAGAAAATACCAAGTGGAACAGTAACAGTAAAATATGTGGACATAGAGACAAAAGAAGAAATCTTGTATAAGGAAGAAGAGACAGGAGAATACAAAACATATAAAGAGCAGAAGAAAGGGTATGTAGGAGAAAACTATGAAACAGAAGTAAAAGAGATACCATACTATAACTTAGTAGAAAGCCTAATTCCAACAAACAAAAAAGGAAAATATACAGAAGAAGATATAGAAGTAACGTATTACTACCAAAAACAAGAATTCAATATGAGTATAGAGAAAACAATAGAAAAGATAGAAAAAGACGGAAAAGAAGAAGAAGGAATAGACCAAAAGATAGACAAAGTAGAGATAGTAGGAAGCAAAGTAGAGAAAACGAAATTAAAAGTAACTTATGGAATAAAGGTAAGTAATACAGGGGAGATAGAAGGAAGAGCAAGAGTCATAGAGAACATACCAAGTAACTTCCAAGTAGAAGAAGGAACAGGAAAAGAATGGAGACAAAATGAAGAAGGGAAACTAGAAACAGAAGTAGAACTAAAAGCAGGAGAAACAAAAGAACTAAAAGTAGTATTAAGTTGGGAGCCAGGAGAAAATCATTTTGGAACAAAAGAGAATATAGCAGAAATCATACAAACAGAAAACCCAGCAAAATATGAAGAAGTAGAGACAGAAGATAACAAATCAAAAGCAGAAATAGTAATTACCATAAAAACAGGAGAGGCAACAAGAAGAGTAGTGCTTATAATAGCGATAGCAGGAATGCTAGGAGCAGTAGCAGTATTCTGGTATTTAACAGAAAAATACAACAGGGATAATGCAATTTAGGGACGTTCCTTAAATTGCACAGTGCAAAACTTATAAAAAATGGAACAATAAAAAATAGCTTTAGATAAAAAATGGAGTGAACCCAAAAATTGAACATTTTTTGAGTTCACTTCAAAAAATCTGAGGCTATTTTTTTATATAATTATATTTATAAAAAAATTTTCTAAAAGTCATTTTTTTCGTACAAGCATCATATAATATACTATAAAATAGAAGTAAAAAGAGAAGGAAACATAAAACAAAAGTCCAAAACACCAGAGACTGTAAGAAAAAATAGAATGTGTCAAAATTTGACACAAAAAAAATAAAATGGTATAATAACATTGTTGCAAAAATAAGGAGGGAAAATATTTTTATGAAGAAAGATGATAAAGCATCGATATCACTAATAAAAATATTAGGAATCAGCTTAATACTTATATTTATGACAAGTATAGGTGTTATGGCATCCAATGCAAGTTTAACAAGTGTAAAAATAATACTTTCTAATGACTATGAGATGACAGTTCTAACATCCAAAACAACAGTAGGAGAAATTTTAGAAGAAAATCATATTGTGTTGCTAGAAGACGAAAAAGTAACACCAGATAAAAACCAAGAGTTGCCAGATAACAAAACTATTAAAATTGTGAAAAAAACGGAGGAAGAACAGGAATTAGCAAAAGCAGAGGCGGTAGTTACCACAGAAGAGATTTTAGCAACTTATGATACTATCGTAGAAAAAATTATTAAAGAACAAGTAGAAATTCCGTATGAGACAATTACAAAAGAGGCAACTGGAACAGGGACAAAACAAAATCAAGTAATACAAAAGGGAGAAAACGGTTTAAAAGAAGTAACTTATAAGGTAAAATACCAAAATGATGTGGAAATAGAAAGAATAGAGATCTCTTCAACTATTATAAAAGAGCCAGTAGATAAGATTGTACAAGTAAGAACAGTACAAGTAACTTCGAGAGGAACAGGCAGAACAGTGGCTACAAATCCAGCAATTACAGCATCCTCTAGCTTAGCAAAAAAAGTAGAAGGAATTACACCAAAAGTTAAAACAATGAATACCTCTGCTTATGATGCATGTGTGAAATGTTGTGGTAAAACAAATGGTATTACTTCCTCGGGGGCAAAAGCATCTCCATGGTATACAATTGCAGCAGGAAAAGGGTATAAAATAGGAACAATCATCTATATCCCATATTTTAAAAATAAACCAAATGGAGGATGGTTTGTAGTACAAGATAGAGGAGGAGCTATTTCTAATAACAAGATAGATATCTTCATGTCAACACATAATGAATGTTTACAATTTGGTAGAAGAAATTTAGAATGTTATATATATGAATTTTAAACTGCAATTTAGAGACGTTCCTTAAGTTGCACAAAGAAGGATAAGCTTTAGATGGAAAAATCTAAAGCTATTTTTTTGCAACTTAAGGAACGTCCCTAAATTGCAAATGGTAGTTTACGAATAAATAAAGATGTGATATAATGCAAGAGAATATAAATAGAAAGGTTGTATAGATAATGAAATGTATATCATGGAATGTAAATGGTTTGAGAGCAGTTTTAAATAAAGGCTTCATGGATTTCTTTCAGGAGATAGATGCAGACATTTTTGCATTGCAAGAAACAAAATTACAAGAAGGACAAGTTAATTTAGAATTAAAAGGTTATAAACAATATTGGAATAGTGCTATAAAAAAAGGTTATTCTGGAACAGCAATATTTACGAAAAAAGAACCTCTAAAAGTAACTTATGGAATAGGGATAGAAGAACATGATTTAGAAGGTAGAGTGATTACCCTAGAATATGAAAATTTTTATTTTGTAAATTGCTATACACCAAACTCTAAAAGGGAATTAGAAAGATTAGAATATCGTATGGTTTGGGAAGATGCTATAAGAGAATATCTTATAGATTTAGATAAGAAAAAACCAGTTATCTATTGTGGGGATTTAAATGTAGCACACCAAGAAATAGATTTAAAAAATCCAAGTACAAATCATCATAATGCAGGCTTTACGGATGAAGAAAGAAATAAAATGACGAATTTATTAGCAGCAGGTTTTACAGATACATTTCGTTATTTATATCCAGAAAAGACAGGAGCATATTCATGGTGGTCATATATGTTTCATGCAAGAGAAAAAAATGCAGGATGGAGAATAGATTACTTTATTGTATCTAAACGATTAGAAAATAAAATAAAAGAAAGTGAAATCTATGCAGATGTTATGGGAAGTGATCATTGCCCAGTAGGCATAGATATAGAGAATATTTAAAAATAAGGAGAGAAAAAAAGTGGAAAAAAAACCTAGAATATGGACAAAATGGCTATATTGGTTTACTTTTGCAGTAGCAGTTATCTTTGTCTATAAAATATTTGATAATTTTGGAGAAATTACAGATTGGATAGGTACTTTATTTGGGGTACTTGCTCCATTCTTTATAGGATTGTTAATTGCTTATATTTTATACCTACCATGTAGAAAAGTAGAAGGATTTTATAAAAAAGCAAAAAACAAATGGTTTCGTAAGAAAGCGAGAACATTTAGCGTTATTACGGTATATATAATTGCCTTATTGCTAATTGTCTTATTATTCACTTTAATTATTCCACCTATTGTAGAGAGTGTAATAGATCTAGCTAATAATTTTCATACCTATTATGATATGGCAATACATGCAATAGATAGTTTGCCAGAAGATAATTTCTTAAAAACAGACGTAATGACAGGAATTATGAATGCTATTCAAAATATAGATATTAAACAAATTTTAAATGTAGAAGCACTAACACAGTATCTGCAAGGAGCTATGAGTTTTGCAAGCGGTATAGTAAATACTTTTGTAGCCATTATTGTTTCTATTTATCTTTTAATAGGGAGAAGAAGTATTTTGCAGTTTTTTAAAAAACTAGCAGGAGTAACATTTAGACCACGTATTTATCAAAATATGAATAAGTATTTTGATAGGTCTAACCAAATATTTTTTAACTTTTTAGCAGGACAGTTTATAGATGCTATTGTAGTAGGGATACTTACTTCTATTGCTATGACAATTATGGGAGTAAAATATGCACCACTTTTAGGATTTATGATAGGATTATTTAATATGATACCGTATATTGGAGCAATAATTGCTGTGGTTATAGCAGCTATTATTACATTCTTTACAGGAGGAATAGAACAAACAATTTGGATGCTAGTGATTGTAATTATTTTGCAGCAAATTGATGCTAATATTATCAATCCAAAAATAGTAGGAAATTCACTAAAAATAAATCCGTTGCTAGTCATATTTGCAGTAACAGTAGGAGGAGCATACTTTGGAATGTTAGGAATTTTCCTATCCGTTCCAATAAGTGCTATTATAAAAGTGTCTTTAGATGAATATATAGACTATCGTACTAGAAAAATAAAAGCTTTGAACATTAGGGACGTTCCTTAAAGTTCAGGGCTTTTCCCTTTATAGCAATGTATCAATATTATGCAAAAGAGACGTGGCTGTTTGACAGATGGACACATTCATAAAATGTTAATAAAATATATACTTGCTTCTTAAGAAAATTATGCTATACTGAATAAAAGTTTCGGAAAGGGGTAAAAAATGTATCGAATATTAATATGTGATGATGATAAAGAAATTGTAAAAGCAATAGAAATTTATTTAAGTAGAGAAGGGTATGAAATAGAAAAAGCATACAATGGAAAACAAGCAATGCAAATTATGAAAGAAAAAGAAATCCACTTGTTAATCTTGGATATTATGATGCCAGAGATGGATGGAATGCAAGTAGCAAAAGAGGTAAGAAAGGAAAAAGGTATTCCTATTATTATGCTTTCGGCTAAATCAGAGGATTATGATAAAATAGAAGGATTAAACATGGGAGCAGATGATTATGTAACAAAACCATTTAATCCATTAGAATTAATAGCAAGAGTAAATTCTCAAATTAGGAGATATACTTCACTTGGTTCTTTAAATAAGAAAGAGGAACAAGATGATATTTATAAAAGTGGAGAGTTAGTAATAGATGATAGTACAAAACAAGTGTTGGTAGAAGGAAGGGAAGTAAAACTAACTCCAACCGAATATAATATCTTAAAATTTTTGCTAAAAAACAAAGGTAAGGTATATTCTATCGAACAAATCTATGAAAATGTATGGGAAGATGAAGCATATGGGGCTGAAAATTTAATTGCTGTACATATAAGGCACATTCGAGAAAAAATAGAAATTAATCCAAAAGAGCCAAAATACTTAAAAGTAATTTGGGGGATTGGATATAAAATAGAAAAAATAGAAGAATAGAAAAATAATGATCTGCAATTTAAGGATGCAATTTAGGGACGTTCTTTAAGTTGCAATTATTGCAACTTAAAGAACGTCCCTAAATTGCAGAGAGAAAGGAGAAAATGTGGAAAAATTAAAACAATTTGCTAGTTTAAAAGTATTATGCTACGTATTAGCACCTATCTTATTTTTAATTTTAATGCTTAGTGGCATTTATTTATCTTTTCAAAATGAAAATACTTATGATATGAGTGTAAACGATTATTATCAGACTACCAATTTTGCCGATAATTACTATGGAAGAATACGTAGTATTTATTATAGTATATCAAGCATGTATGCTGAAATTCCTTTTCAAGTGAGTGATACTAGTTATTCTTTAATACAAAATGGAGAGGAAGAAATTTATTATCAATCACCAGATTACTATAGTGGATTTTATCAATATTTTCGTTTTATTATTGTAGATAGGCAAAGTCAAATTATCTTTACCAATATAAAAACAGACAATTATGAGCAAGAAATAGAAAATATAAAACAAGGGAAATACTACTGGTATTACGAAACAGAAAACATACAAACCGATATAGAAAAAATTGACGAATATAATATACGTTATGATTATGGATTAGTCCAATTAGAACAACTAAAACAATTAGGGTTAGATTTTTACATCGATTTTGATGAAGAACAAGTAGAAGTAGGAAACAGTTTCTATTTAGAAAAAACACTTTATGACACCATGATGGGAGTAAAAGAAGTTCCTATGTATGCCATACCTATTACAAGTGTATTATTGATTCTAATTGTTATTTATCTGATTTGGTCTATAGGACATAAAAAAGGAGTAGAGGGAATTTATTTAAATTCCTTAGATAAAATTTCTTATGAATTAGTATGTATTATTGCCTTTTTCCTTTTTGTAATAGTAGTGGTTGTGGCCAATGCAGTAACAAGCGGAAGTTTGAACATAGTATTTCTATCTCTTAGTCTTATCAGCTATTTGGTTGCCTATACTATTTTGGCAACCTTAGCAACTACCACGATAAAAAGGTTAAAGGCGAAAACACTATTTAAAGAATTATGGATTGCCAAAATTTATCGTTGGATAAAAAGAAATATGGAAAATCTTATTTTCTCTAATACCTCCATCATGAGCAAGGTGGCTATTGTTTATGTGGGAATTATTTTCATTAGTTTCCTTATCGTCCTATTCTTCCATGATGGATTTTGGATAATATTGTTACCAGTTTTTTGGGGATTTTCCTTTTATAAAATTGCCCAATATATGAAACAAATAAAAACAATAGAGCAGGCCCTAAAAGATATTTATGAAGGAAAAGAAGAAGTAGTAATTGACAGTCAAAATTTAGATAAAGAGTTTAAGCAAATAGCAACTTACGTGAATGATATAGCAAAAGGATTTTCAAGTGCCGTAGAAAAAAGTTTGAAAAGTGAAAGAATGAAAACAGAGTTAATTACCAACGTGTCTCATGATATAAAAACACCACTAACCTCTATTATTAACTACGTAGACTTGCTAAAAAAAGAAGAAATGCCAAGTGAAAAAGCAAAAGAATATTTAGAGGTATTAGATAATAAATCACAAAGATTAAAAAGGCTAACAGAGGATTTGGTAGAAGCCTCTAAAGCATCTTCTGGCAATATAAAATTGAACATGGAAATATTAGATGTAAAAGAACTAATCAAACAAGTATCTGGCGAATTCGAAGATAAATTTGAAGAAAAACATTTAGAGCTAAACACTTATATGCCAAAAGAAGATTGCCTAATTAAAGCAGATAGCAGATATCTATACCGTGTACTGGAAAATTTATATGGAAATATTGTAAAATACGCATTAGAATCTTCCAGAGTGTATATAGATGTATTCTTAGTAGAGGGAAAAGTACAAATACAAATGAAAAATATATCCAAAGAAAAGCTAAATATATCAGCAGAAGAGCTAAAGCAAAGATTTGTGAGAGGAGAAGCCTCTAGAAATACAGAAGGAAGCGGCCTTGGCCTTTCCATTGCAGAGAGTCTAACTAACCTACAAGGTGGAAGGTTTGAAATTTATCTAGATGGAGATTTATTTAAAGTGATTATAGAATTCGAAAGACAAAAAAAGGAACATTAGGATATAAAAATGAACCCCAAAAATTAGACAAAAAAGTTTAATAAGGAGGGTTCATTTTTATGTTATGAAAACAAGTATATATTAAAATAGGAAGATTTTTAACAAAGTTATCGAAAGTTTTTTTAAAATAGGATTGGGAAAAATATCAAGAGATAGATATTAATTATTGTTAAAAAGGTAATATAAAATAAGAATAGAGATAAATAATATGAAACAGAAAAGGAGTAAACTTATGAGAAAAGAAAAAGGAATTACAATGGTAACTTTGGTGGTAACAATTATAGTTTTAATTATTTTAGCAGGAGTGAGCATCAATACATTAATAGGAGACAATGGAATTATTACAAAAACAAAGCAAGCAAGA
>CALXAQ010000140.1 GCA_944386335.1 uncultured Clostridia bacterium
ATTGATGCTAATGGTATTGTACACGTATCTGCAAAAGATATGGCAACAGGAAACGAACAACAAGTATCTATTACAGCGTCTACTAACTTAACAGACGAAGATATTGATAAGGCAGTAAAAGATGCAGAAGCACATGCAGAAGAAGACAAGAAAAAGAAAGAAGAAATTGAAGCAAGAAATAATGCAGAAAGTTTAGTATATAACTCAGAAAAAACATTAAATGAGTTAGGAGATAAAATTAGTGAAGAAGAAAAAGCAAAGGCAGAAGAAGAAATTGCTAATGTAAAGAAAGCACTAGAAGGAACAGATGTAGAAGCTATTAAACAAGCAACAGAAAAATTAACAACCGTATTCTATTCTATTTCTGAAAAACTATATGCAGCTTCTAATCCTAATACAGGTGCTAATGCAGGAACAAATGAAAATACACAAGGACCAAAAACAGATGAAAATGGTAACGTGTATGATGCAGACTACAAAGTAGAAAATGAAGATGACAAGAAATAAAAATAAGGCGGATTGAAATCCGCCTATTTTAAAATAAAGAGGTAATGAAGATGTATGAGGATGTATTTTTAATAGATAACGAAGGAAAAAGAATATCATCAGATACTATTAGTTCTCATATAGGATTGGCTTTGAAGGTAATGGAACAAAGACTAGAGTTAAAAGAAGAATTTGAAAAAAGTAACAGAAGAAATCCATTAGAGTTTTTACTAGGAGATAAAGGTTATATGACAATAAGTGAGATGGGAACTTATAGAAAAATAGTGTATGATAGTGAATTATCCTCAGAAAAGCAAAAAAAATGGATAGAGTATTATCAAAAACAAGGATATGAATTAAAAGATCTAGCGATGGAAAAAAGTATGGAAAGAGGAGAATAATAAAAAATGGCTAAGAGAGATTATTATGAAGTGCTAGGAGTGTCTAAGACTGCAACCGATGATGAATTAAAAAAGGCGTATCGAAAGCTTGCAAAAAAATATCACCCAGATGCTAATCCAGATAACAAAAAAGAGGCAGAAGAAAAATTTAAAGAAGTAAATGAAGCCTACGAAACTTTATCAGATCCACAAAAAAGGAAAATGTATGATCAGTTTGGACCAGATGGGCCACAAGGTTTTGGTGGAGGAGCAGGAGGCCCATTTGGAGGTCAAGGAGGCTACTATTCCTATAGTACATCGGGGTTTAATGGATTTGATGATTTTGGGGATTTAGGAGATATTTTTTCTTCTTTCTTTGGAGGTAGTGGATTTGGAGGAAGAAGTAGACAAAATAATGGGCCTACCAAAGGTGCAGACTTAAAAGCAAGTATCGACATCTCTTTTGAAGACTCCTATTTGGGAATAGAAAAAGAAATTGTATTAAATCGAAATGAAACTTGTTCAGTTTGTCATGGAAACGGTGCAAAACCTGGTACGAAAGTAGAGACCTGTAGTATGTGCCATGGAACAGGAACTATAAAACAAGTACAAAATACCATTTTAGGACAAATGCAAACACAAAGACCTTGTAATAATTGTCATGGAACAGGAAAAGTAATTAAAGAACCGTGTGATGAGTGTAAAGGCAAAGGAACTGTTAGAAAGCAGGCAAGAATAAAAGTAAAAATTCCAGCAGGAATTGATGATGGGCAAACCATTGTACTAAGAGGCGAAGGAGAACCTGGAGAAAAAGGCGGTTCAAAAGGAGATTTGTACATAGTAGTACGTATTAAAAAACATAGTCTTTTTACAAGAAAAGGAGATAATGTACTATGTAATGTGCCAATTACTTTTACGCAAGCAACATTAGGAGCAGAAATAGAAGTACCAATGGTAGATGGAAGAAAAGAAAAATATCGCATTCCAGAAGGAACACAACCAGGAAGTAAGTTTACTATTCGTAATGAAGGTTTCAAAAATATTAATGGAAATTATCAAGGAGATTTCATTTTCACAGTGCAAGTGCAAGTACCAAAACGCTTGAGTAAAGAACAGAGAGATTTACTAGTAGCACTTGCTAAAACCATGAATGAGCAACCACCCATCAAGAAAAAAGGTTTTTTCGGTTAAAACAGAAAAAGGTAGCTATTTTTTAGCACTTACTGATTTAGAGGTAGGAAACTATATTAAGTATAATAGAGGAAACAGTGCAACTATCTGAAACGGAATATAATGCAGTAAAAAATAGAAAAGAGGAAAAGTCGTATACATTGCTATAATTTAGAATGAAACAGCCAGAAAAATAGCCCCGAAAAGGTTGACAAAGCTAGAAAAATATGATAAACTGTTTACCTGTAAGCCGCCTGAGTCGGGTACCTAAATGCTAACGAAAGTTTAGCTACCTTGTATTTTATGCTTAGCGAGTATACATATAAAGGGAGGTGCATTGTAATAATGTACGCAATTATTGAAAGCTGTGGAAAACAGTATAAAGTAGCAGAAGGAGATATTATATTTTTTGAGAAATTAGATGCAGAAGAAGGAAAAAAAGTAACTTTTGATAAAGTTGTTTTAGTATCTAATGACAAAAAAGTAGAAATAGGAACTCCTTATGTAAAAGGAATAAAAGTAGAAGGAAAAGTAGTTTGTCATGGTAAAGGTAAAAAAATTATCGTTTACAAATATAAAGCTAAAAAGAACTACAGAAGGACACAAGGACATAGACAACCTTATACAAAAGTAGAAATTACAAAAATTTCTATGCCGGCTGCTAAAACAGAAGCAAAAGCAGCAGAAGCTAAAACAGAAACCAAAAAAACAGCTACTACAAAAACAACTGCAAAAAATAGCGAAAAAGTAGAAGCATAGTTTTTAAATAGTGAGAATAAAAGCTAAACACGAAGGGAGTGAGAAAACATGGCTCATAAAAAAGGTCAAGGTAGTGTTAAAAATGGTAGAGATAGTGAATCTAAGCGTCTTGGACTAAAAAGAGCAGATGGACAATTTGTTCTAGCAGGAAATAGCCTAGTAAGACAAAGAGGAACAAAATTCCACCCAGGAACAAATGTAGGTATAGGTAGTGATGATACTTTATTTGCATTAGTAGATGGAACTGTTAAATTTGAAAGATTGGGAAGAGATAAAAAACAAGTCAGTGTTTATCCCGTAGAGGAAGCACACGTTTAAAACAGGAAAGATTACTTATTTATATAAGTAATCTTTTTTATTCTATATGCACTTGTAAAATAGGGAAAAATTAGGTATAATAGGAGAAAATTAAAAAGAGGTGGGGATATAAGACTATGGAAAAGAAAATACGTATTTTAACAGGAGATAGACCAACAGGGAAATTACATATAGGTCATTATTTTGGTTCTTTACAAAAAAGAATAGAAATGCAAAATTCTGGCTTATATGATCCATATATATTAATTGCAGATGTGCAAGCATTGACAGATAATTTTAAAAAAAAAAAAAAAGTAAGAAAGAATGTAAGAGAAGTAGCAATGGATTATTTAGCAGCAGGGATAGACACTAAAAAAACAACTATTTATATACAATCTATGATATCAGAGGTAGCAGAACTTACTGTTTTTTACTCTAATTTAGTCACCATTGCAAGATTGCAGAGAAATCCGACTGTAAAAACAGAAATAGCACAAAAAAGAGATGTTTTTGGAGAAAGTGTAACTTATGGATTTTTAGGATATCCTGTTAGCCAGGCTGCAGATATTACTTGCTTTGATGGTGAACTAGTACCAGTAGGAGAAGATCAACTTCCATTAATAGAACAATGTAGAGAAATTGTAAGAAAATTTAACTCTATTTATGGAGAAGTATTAATAGAGCCTAAGGCAGTATTATCTAGTGGAAAAAGAATCAAAGGGCTAGATGGTAATGAAAAAATGGGAAAATCTTTAGGAAATGCTATTTATCTATCTGATAGCGAAGAAGAGATAAGTAAAAAAGTAATGAGTGCAGTAACAGATCCAGCTCGTATAAAAAAAGATGATAAAGGAAATCCAGATATTTGTATGGTTTATTATTATCATCAATTATTTAGTAAGGATGAAGAAGTAAAAAATGTATGCGAAGAGTGTAAAGCTGGAGCAAGAGGATGTGTGGCTTGTAAAAGGCAGTTAGCTAAAAATATAAATAATGCTATAGAACCAATGCGTGTGAAAAGAGCTTATTACGAAGAACATCCAGAAATTGTAGATGAAGTTTTAAAAGAAGGAACAAAAAAAGCACAAAGAGTTGCAAAGCAAACTATGGAAAAAGTAAAACAAGCAATGAGATTGGATTATTTTAGAAAATAAAAAGCATAAAGAGGGAGGAAATATGTTTACAGACTATGTAAAAATTATAGTAAAGTCTGGAGATGGAGGAAATGGAGCAGTTTCTTTTCGTAGAGAGAAATATGTAGCAGCGGGTCGGACCAGACGGAGGTGATGGTGGAAAAGGTGGAGATGTATATTTTTTTGTAGATCCAGATGCCAATACTCTAATTAACTTTCGTTATCAAAAGAAGTTTAAAGCTGAAAATGGTAAAAATGGTGAAGGTGGACATCGATATGGAAAAAGTGGAGAAGATTTGCGTATAGGAGTACCGATTGGAACCATTATTAAAGATGCAGCTACACAAGATGTACTAGCAGATTTATCGCAAAAAGGACAAGAAGAATTAGTTTTAGCAGGAGGAAGAGGTGGAAAAGGAAATTCTCATTTTGCTACTTCTACTAGACAGGCTCCACGATTTGCCATAGATGGAGAAAAGGGAATAGAAAAAGAATTAGTTTTAGAGTTAAAATTATTAGCAGATGTGGGGTTAATTGGTTTCCCTAATGTGGGAAAATCTACCTTTTTAGCAAGAACTACTTCGGCCACACCAAAAATTGCAGATTATCATTTTACAACATTAGAGCCAAATTTAGGAGTGGTAAAAGCAAAAACAGGAGAAAGTTTTGTAATAGCAGATATTCCTGGAATTATAGAAGGTGCTAGCGAGGGCACAGGATTAGGATTACAGTTTCTAAGACATATAGAAAGAACAAGATTATTGTTGCATGTAATAGATGTATCTGGTTCAGAAGGAAGAAATCCTGTAGAAGATTTTTATACTATTAATAAAGAATTACAAAAATATAGTGAAAAGTTAGCTAAAAGAAAACAAATCATTGTAGCAAATAAAATAGATAGTATGCAAGACAAAAGTCTTTATGAAGAATTAGAAAAAATAGCTAAAAAAGAAAACTTAGAAATTTATAAAATTTCTGCAGTAACAGGAGAAGGCTTAGAAAACTTATTAAATAGAGTAACACAAGTATTAAAAGAGTTACCAAAAGAAGAATTAGTAGAGACAAAACAGCATAAAGTATATACTCTAGAGGAGAAAGAGCCTTTTACTATAAGTAGAGAAGATGGCATTTGGGTAGTAGATGGACCAGAAGTTCAACAATTAATGAGAAGAGTAAATTTAGAAGATAATGAGTCTTTATATTATTTTCAAAAATGTTTAGAGGAATTAGGTGTAAATGAAAAATTAAAGAAAGTAGGAGTAAAAGAAGGAGATACAGTAAGAGTAGTAGATTGGGAATTAGAATGGTATGATTAAATTTAAAAAAATGTTAAACTTTTGTTTGACATTTTTTTGTTTGTATGATATGATAAGAAAAATTGAAATGGGAGTGATGAATATGCCAAAGAAGAAAAAAGATCCAATGGCACTTAATAGAAGAGAAAAAGCAATTTTAAGATTTGTTGAAAAACAAGTAAATGAATTAGGATATGCTCCTTCTGTTAGAGAAATATGCCAGGCTGTAAATTTGAATTCTACGGCAACTGTGCATATGTATTTAAGACAGCTAGTAGAAAAAGGGTATATTAAAAAAGAAAATCAAAAAGGAAGAACATTAAGATTAATTAAAAATGCAGATAATGAGCCAATAGAAAAAGAAGATAAAAATTTTTATTCAGGAAAAGAAATGGTAGAGGTGCCAGTTATAGGAAAAATTACAGCAGGAGAGCCAATTCTTGCAGTAGAAAATGTAACAGATACTTTTCCGATTCCAATCGACTTTGTGGGAAATAGTGAAAGTTTTATGCTTACAGTTAGAGGAGAAAGTATGATTGAAGCAGGCATTTTAGATGGCGATTATATTTTAGTAAAAAAGCAAAATGTAGCCAATAATGGAGAAATTGTAGTAGCTTTAATAGGAGAAGAAGCAACTGTAAAAACTTTTTATAAAGAAAAAGACCATATTCGCTTGCAACCAGAAAATAGCACAATGGATCCGATTATAGTTCCAAATTGTGAAATTTTAGGAAAAGTGGCAGGGGTATTTAGAAAAATAAAATAAACAAAAGAAAAGAATAAAAAGAAGAGTTATAGTTAGGGGAGAAATAAAATGGCAAGAATGAAAACTTTTTTCATTTATGCATTATGTGTAATTCTATTCTTTATCTTTTCACAAGTGATAATATATTTTGCTATTCATACTACATATCATGCTAAAGAATATGAAATAAAAACACCGATAGCTACTACAGTGGAAGTGCAGGCTACTTCTATAAATGGAGTAGTAAAAGGACATATATTTAATGATACACAAGAGGTAATAGAAAATAAATATTTACAAATGGAGTTTTATTCTAAACAAGATAATATATTAGGAACAAAATATGTGCCAGTATCTAAGCTAGAAGTGGGAGAACAACAAGAATATGAAATGAAATTTAATTTTTCAAGAGTAGATCATGTTGTATTAGATATAGTAGATACAATACCTAAAAGCGTAACAGAGGAACAAACAAAGTCAGACTCTGAAAAGGAATTTGCCATACTTGCTTCAGCACTAATTTTATTAATGTTTCTATAGAAAGGCTGACCAGTCATACTAATAGAAATAAAAAAATATTATAGTATAATAGTCTCTAATTAGGAGACTATTTTTGTATGAGAAAATGATAGAACTAGAAAATTTATGTCTCTAGAAAGGAATTAAAAATATGGAGATAAATGGAATAAAAGTAGGAGATAAAATTTCCAAATATCCTATTATACAAGGAGGAATGGGGGTTGGTGTTTCTGGATATCGACTAGCGGGAACTGTAGCAAAAGAAGGAGGCATTGGCATTATATCTACTGCAGATATAGGTTATAGAGAACCAGATTTTGAAAAAAATCCAGTAGAAGCAAATTTAAGAGCAATCGATAAAGAAATAGATAGAGCAAGAGAAATAGCACCAAATGGAATTATAGGAATTAACATTATGTGTGCTTTAAATAATTATTCAGAGATGGTAAAAGAAGTAGTAAAAAAAGGAATAGATTTAATTATATCAGGAGCAGGTCTTCCTAAAGATTTACCAGAGTTTGTAAAAGGAACAAAAACCAAAATTGCACCTATCATTTCTTCTGCAAGAGGGGCAAAATTGATTACAAAATTATGGAGAACAAAACATAATTATGTACCAGATATGATTGTAATAGAAGGTCCAGAAGCAGGAGGTCATTTAGGTTTTCATTTAGAAGAATTAGGAGAAGGAGAGAATCCGCTGCCAACAGAGGAAAGACCAAAATTAGAAGACATCACAAGAGAAGTGATTGAAGAAATGAAAAAGGTAGAGGAAGAAACAGGAAAAGAAATACCTGTTATTGTAGCAGGTGGTATTTATACAGGAGAAGATATTGCAAAATTCTTAAAATTAGGAGCAAGTGGTGTACAAATGGCAACTAGATTTGTAGCAACAGAAGAATGTGATGCAGCAGAAGAGTTTAAGAGGGCCTATATAGAGTGTAAGAAAGAAGATATAGAGATTGTGAAAAGCCCAGTAGGAATGCCAGGAAGAGCCATACATAACGCTTTTTTAGAAAAAGTAAAAGACCAAAGACCAAAAATAGATAAGTGCTTAAGATGTATTCATACTTGCAATGTAAAAACAACACCTTATTGTATTACAAGAGCTTTAATTCAAGCAGTAAAAGGAAATGTAGAAGATGCCTTACTTTTCTGTGGAAGTAATGCTTACCGTATTCAAAAAATAGTTCCAGTCCATAATTTAATACAGGAACTAATGCAGGAGACTGAGTTAGCAATGCAAAACTAAGCAATATACTCTGAAAAGGAAAACGTTAGATATTATGTAGGAAAGGAAAAGAAAAACGTGATTATAGATAAAATCAGAAAAAATAAGAAAATAGAAAAATTACAAAAAAATGTAGTGGCTGCAGATATGCTAATAGGGAAATGGGTAAAATGTGAAAAATGTAAGGAAATTATCTATAAAGAAGATTTACATGAAAATTTAAGCGTTTGTCCCTATTGTGGAAAACATTTTCGTTTATCTTCTAGACGAAGAATTAGGCAAATTGCAGACGAGGGTAGCTTTGTAGAAATAGGAAAAGAGATACATACAAAAGATCCATTGAAATTTGAAGGGTACTTGAAAAAAGTAGAAAGCTTGCAAGAAAAAACAAAAATTGATGAAGCAGTAACTTGTGGTATAGCAAAAATAGAAGGAATAGAAACAGTACTTGCAATTATGGATGGAAATTTTTTAATGGGTAGTATGGGGGCTTGTGTAGGAGAAAGAATTACACTTGCTATAGAGACAGCCATACACAAAAAGTTACCTGTGATTATTTTTTGTGTATCTGGTGGAGCAAGAATGCAAGAAGGAATGATATCTTTAATGCAAATGGCAAAAACAACAGCAGCAGTTCAAAAATTACAAGAGGAAGGATTATTATATATTAGTGTATTAACGGATCCTACCACAGGAGGAGTTACTGCAAGTTTTGCAAGTTTAGGAGATATTATTTTAGCAGAACCAGATGCATTAATTGGTTTTGCAGGTCCTAGAGTAATAGAACAAACTATTGGAGAAAAACTTCCAGAAGGTTTTCAAAAATCAGAATTTCTATTAGAACATGGGTTTATTGATAAAATATTAGAAAGAAAAGATATGAAGCATACTTTAGCTAACTTACTAAGAATGCATTCCTTTGATAAATAATAAAATTGTTATAAAATAGAATGAAAAGGACGTGAATGTATTGAAAAATAGGACTCTTACTGCATGGGAAAAAGTACAAATAGCAAGAACTTTAAAAAGACCAAAAGCATTAGAATATATACAAAATATTTTTACAGATTTTATAGAATTGCATGGAGATAGATGTTTTGGTGATGATACATCTATAGTAGCAGGAATAGCCATGCTAGAAGATATGCCAGTTACTGTCATAGGAGAGCAAAAGGGTAAAAATGCAAAAGAAAATATGCAGAGAAATTTTGGAATGACAAATCCAGAGGGATACAGAAAAGCGATTCGATTAATGAAACAAGCAGAAAAATTTCAAAGACCAGTTATTAATTTTATAGATACACCAGGAGCTTATCCAGGCTTAGGGGCAGAAGAAAGAGGACAACGGAGAAG